>JAAYBJ010000295.1 GCA_012730105.1 Candidatus Hydrogenedentota bacterium | reverse complement strand
CTGAATCGAAAATCAGACGGCCCGCCAGGCTGGTTGAGTATTTGGCGCGGCTGGCTTAAACTGATGGTCATGCTTGAAGGGTTTCGCCTGGCCAAGGAAGAAGGAACTTGTGGGTAATGACAAGAGTAGAACTTGGGAACGAGCGCAAACTGTTATGCATATTATTGTAGCCTTCACAACAAAATTTCTTCTTTCCGTGTGTTCCGTGAATTCCGTGGTTACAAAATAAAAACTAAAAGGACAAAGCCCTATGCTGTTTTTCTCCGGATTAATCAATACCTGGCCCCTGTGTCTCGCATTCTGTGTTTTCTTCGGTGCGGCATCCTGCGCCGCGTGGTGGTTCCCCTGGCGCAAATGGGCCTGCACCATTCCGTCGACGCCCATTTTCATTGTGTTCACGGTATTGTGGGTGATAACCATGGGTATCTGCCTGACCTTCGCGGACAGTCCGTTTCTCAACCTTTCGAAAGTGGCCATTGACTGGTTGTTTATGCTTTTTACGTTCCTCGGCATTCCCCTGACGATTCCTCTGCTCACGGGGGCGGTGTGGA
Source organism: Candidatus Hydrogenedentota bacterium (assembly GCA_012730105.1). Taxonomy (GTDB): domain Bacteria; phylum Hydrogenedentota; class Hydrogenedentia; order Hydrogenedentales; family CAITNO01; genus JAAYBJ01. The sequence continues at coordinate 5,017 of JAAYBJ010000295.1, read as the reverse complement.
CGCTGGCGCACGGCGTGCGCGGTGAACGCACTCCGATCGCGGGTCTGCTGCTGGTCATGCTGGCCGGGTTGGGGCTGGGCTGCGCCGCCTCGAACATCCACGATATCGTGTGGTGCGGCATCATTACCAAGGGGTATACCGTGCCCTACAAGGCGGGTGGGGATCTGCTCGCTTTCGCGACCGTCGGGCAATGGTTCGGCATTCCCGAAGAGGTGCTGTACGACTATGCCGCCCTAGGCCCCTGTACCTTCATCATGGTCCTGGGCGAACTGGTATTTGCATCTACCTGTTTTGGCAGGTTATACAGATTGGCGCTAAGATAATACTTGTGTTTAGCCACACGGTTATCTTCACACTTCTGACTCGTTCAATCCGGCACACTTAAGCAGATGGAGCAAAAGACCGCGTTTTAACGTCTGGTTTGCGTGTACAGGCACCGAAATCCTTACGATACTCCCTGTACGACCATAAATATAATGGCTCCCCTGAATACGCAACCGCGTCCATCCATGCCGTTCAAGCACTTTGCACAGGTCTTTCCCGGAAACACTTTTCATACGGCGATTTCAATAACACGCGGATTGTCCCCTGTATCCGGGGATTTAATATCAACCGACAAACATCCCTCAATGGCCTCATACAGATTGTTCAACAACTCCTCAAAGGTTTCCCCTTGCGTTGCGCACCCCGGGATAGACGGCACTTCCGCCCAGAACCCCCCTTCAGCGGCTTCATGAATGATTGTTTTGATCTTCATTTTTTTCTTCCCGCATCCAGTTGGATGTTGTCACCAGCATGTATTTTATAAAACGCCTGAAACACTAAAATTTATTTTGAACCGATATACATTTTTCTCAGGGCTTTTAGAACCTTAACTTAAAATTGTAGCATAAGACACAGAAGAAAGCCTATGATAGTTTTTATGAAATTATTGTTATGACAACAGGTTGTGCGAAAACAAAAGCCATGCTCTATTTATCCGGTTAGCCCTGAAATCTGGCACATTAATATGAGGAACATTTATACGGAAGCCAGAGACGCGCGGCAACACTTTTGCTTACATAGGCGCAGATGCCAGCCCTGTCGCGATCGGGTTTCATCCCGAAATTATTACCGTGACACCCTGATAATTTAAGAACACCCCAAGGGAATCGGCATAATAACAATAGTAGTTAATACACAGCGGATGGTCATGATGCATACATTTTCCTTCTATGCCTTGCTCTTAGGAGCGGTATTTTCTTCCGGTCCGGTCGCTTCCACACATGAAACTTCGGAACAAAACGCTATTATCGAGTTTTCCCTCGCACAGGACGGAAGGCCCGCATGTTCGCTTGTCATTGCGGAGCGCCCGACTAATGCGGCGCGCCTGGCAGCCTTGGAACTCCAATGTCATGTGCTTAAAATCACAGGGGCTGAATTGCCCATCCACACAGACACGGAAGCGATAGAAGGCCCCAGGGTCCTTGTTGGAGAAAGCGAGGCCACCCGCATGTTGGGTTTCAATGGGAGCGATTTCGCGCCCCAGGAATATCTTATCGCCTTTCGGCCGGAAACGCTGATCCTCATCGGTCGGGACTGGAAAGACACCGAAACCAACCGCAACGAATTCGGCCGCCCCATGAGCTGCGGTGACACCCTGGCCGCCACGCGCCACAAGATCGATTTCTGGCAGACCGTGGGCATGCCGGAGCGTGGCCCCTTTGAGATCGAACTGCCGGGCGTTTACGATGACCAAGGAACCTGTTACGCCGTCTATGATTTCCTGGAACGCTTCTGCAGCGTACGCTGGTATGGACCGAATGAAACCGGCGTCATTATCCCGGCCTGCCCCACCTTGATGGTTCAAGGCGCCGATGTCAGACGTTCTCCCGCGCTCAAGTACCGGGATGCGCTCTGGTCCGGCAACTGGCCCTTCATGAAAGGCCAATGGGGTGCCGTCACCCCGCAGGAAGTCCATCTCTTCTGGAGGCGCTTGCGGCTGGGTGGTGAAAAATGGGCGGGCAACCACACGTTCCATAAAAAGACCGTGGAAACCATATTCACAAATCCCGCCTACCAGGCGGAAGGCAAGGGGCGGGGTTCCCAACTCTGTTATACCAACCCCGAACTGGTCCGGGAGGTGGCGCAGATGGCGCGCGACTTCTTTGACGGCAAGAAAAACGCCCCGGAAGGATGGAAAGCGGTAGGCGATTATTTCGCCCTGATTCCGGACGACAACTCGAATTACTGCCGCTGCGACCGGTGCCGCGAACTGGTTTATTCCGGAAAAAGCATGCGCACCGACCAGTTCAGCAGCGGCACCATCAGCAACTATTTCTTTTCTTTTGTCAATGCCGTCGCCCAAGAGGTGGGCAAGACCCATCCCGACAAGTACATCGCCACCCTCGCGTACTGGAACTACGCCTTTCCGCCCGAATTTGAAATGGAACCCAATGTTTCCATGGCCCCCTGCCTGCATACCTGCATGTACGCCATTCATAAAGAGATACGCGAAAATGACATGAAGCTCTATCACGAATGGCTGGAAAGGTCCAAGGCGCCCCTTTACTTATGGAACTACTATCATCATCCCATGGAGCCCGCCGTGATAGAAAACTTCAAATGCTTTCCGAACATCATGGTCCACAAGACCGCGGAAACCATGCGCATGTTTATCGAGGACGGCGTCCGCGGTATTTTCATCTGCGGCGAACAGGACATGCTCGAAGCCTACATCATCGCAAAGATATGGGACGATCCGCAGCAGGATGTGGACGTTCTGCTCGATGAATTCTTCCTGCGCTATTTTGGCGCCGCCGCAGCCCCCATGAAACGCTTTTATCTGCAGTTGGAACAAATCGCCTGCAACCCGGAAAATTATCCGGCGCCTTATTACCGGGAAAACGGGATTGACTGGAAGAACGTCGCCTGGACTGCCTTGGGTACGGAAGAGCGGATGAAGCAGTTGGGAATTCTCATGACCGAAGCGCAGGCGCTTGCCCAAGGCGATCTGGAAAAGCGCCGGGTTGCCCTGTGGCACGATGCCCTGTGGAAATGGATGGTGGAAGGAAGCGCATCCGTTGATGTTTTTCCTTAAGAGCGCCGTACTCCAGCGTACCGTGGTTATTAATATACACAAGATTTTCGATTATGAGCATGATTACGACTATGAGCACGATTTCGACGGCGCTGATTCGTGTTTCGTGCTCGTACTCGTGCTTGTATCTCGTAATCGAGATGATTATCCCAAAACCAAGCCCCATTAAGTCGTCTTGCAGCAACTGATTATGATCATGTTTCTCGGGAGCCGTTGCGGAAAAGGCCGGGCGCTTGCCCGGTTGACGTCAGGGAGTTACGCGTAAAGCAGGTAGAATAGCGTCCGCAACGCCAAAAATGATACGATTTACACATAACCTGTCACCCCTACCTTAAAGGAAAACAAGAAATGAATACAAAGAATGTACTGTCGGTTTTGTTCGTTCTGGTTGCGGTTGCCTTGTCCTTCGGCGCCTTTGCGGAGTTCGATACGCCCGTGATCGAGGAATGGACCAAAACGGAAATCAACGACAAGGGCGACCAGGAAGACGTGGACTACATGACGATAGACGGCATCATGGTCCATGAAACGGATCCCGCGAAGCAGCCCCAGCCGCCTGTCGTACAACCCGGCACGGAAAGCACCCAGGAAACGCCCGGCCAGGCGCCTTCGGACGCGATCGTACTCTTCGACGGTAAGGATCTGTCTAACTGGACGTCCACCACCCCCGGCGAAGCAACCAAATGGCTTGTTAATGACAACGCCATGTCACCTGTAAAAGACTCCGGCATGATCCAGACCAAACAGGAGTTCGGTTCCTGTCAGTTGCACCTCGAATTTGCCACCCCCAAAACCCCGGAAGGCGAGGGCCAGGGGCGGGGCAACAGCGGCGTGTTCCTCATGGGGCAGTATGAAGTTCAAATCCTGGACTCTTATGAAAACACCACCTATCCCGACGGCCAGGCGGGCGCGCTCTATGGCCGCAAAAAGCCCCTGGTCAACGCCTCGCGCAAACCCGGCGAATGGCAGACCTACGACATTATCTTCCATCGCCCCGTCTTTGAAGGCGATAAGGTCGTTAAACGCGCCACCTTCACCGTCCTACACAACGGCGTGCTCATTCATGACCACTACGAACTATCCGGCGGCACCGGCTGGCGCGGGTCCCACTCCATCACCAACTACGTCCCGCACGGCGACAAGGGCCCCCTCCAATTGCAGGATCATGGTAATCCCGTCCTGTTCCGAAACATCTGGGTTCGGGAACTGGAGGACTAAGGCGATATTGCCAATCATCGCAGCCGCACGAAAGCCAAGGAGATGACGAAAAGAAAAAGGCGGAATGTCGAGGCTTGCGTTCTCGCGGTCCTGGGCGGATTAGCTATATCCTGTCTCATTCTTTCCGGAAACTTCAACCTGCGAATCACGGAAGCGTATCAGGAACACTATGGGACAGTAGCCCCACTGATTCTTGAATTTTTAGGGATCGCTCTTGTAGTGGGATTGGTCGTGTGGCTTGCCAGGAGGCACCCTAAGTTTCCCGCACAATTCGAGAGAACAGGATGGTTATGGCTGTGGGGATTGAATGGGATCGTGTTCGCTCTTTTGGGTGGTACGATTCTTTACATCTTTGTCTTGCTGCAGTGGAAACTCTGGAGTACGACTGGGAATGTGCTACAGAATGACAACAAACAGTCCTTTCTTCCATTGCTGGAATTCAAGGAACTGGGATTCCTTCTTTTCGCCACTTTCGGTATAGTTTTTTCAGGATTTTCTTGGCGAAATTTCATTGCTACATGGAGAACGCCAAAGGTTAAGGTATGCCAAAAGAACTGAATAAGTGCCTACGCTTCTTCCAGAAATTCGCCCGTAAGAAGTGGCGCTTTCGGCGCAACCAAAACGCAGTATCTCAGTCAGAAAGAAACACATGAAACACACCCGTATCAACGTATTTTTCGTTTCATTATAAACAACTTTATGCAGCGTCATTCCGGTTTT
>JAAYBJ010000294.1 GCA_012730105.1 Candidatus Hydrogenedentota bacterium | reverse complement strand
CTGAATCGAAAATCAGACGGCCCGCCAGGCTGGTTGAGTATTTGGCGCGGCTGGCTTAAACTGATGGTCATGCTTGAAGGGTTTCGCCTGGCCAAGGAAGAAGGAACTTGTGGGTAATGACAAGAGTGCAACTTAGGAACGAGAAGGGGGTGGATTGAATCCGAAGTCATTGTCGGTTTCCGAGCGGAACGTCATATAATCGTGGCGTGTTGTGTTCAATAAGAAGCAGTTGATTATGGATACGGGAGGAATCGCGTGATGTCCAGATACTTTTCAATCGTCTTAATGAGTGTGTGGTTCTTCTGCACGTTGGCGGGGCCCGGTGTCGCGAAGGAACCGAAAGCGGCACCGGTAGTCAAGGAATCCGAAGCGGCGCGGGTGGCCCGGAAGGAGGCGGTGAACCGGAAGCGGCGCATTATCATGAACAACGACGGCAATGACGCACGCGGCATCAAGGAAGGGGAGGAAAAGACTGTCGCGTCTTTTCTGGAGCGCCGGACATCGCCGTTGGTCGGATCCCAGGTGGAAGCCATCTTTTATTGTTCCGGCGTATTTAATCTCTACACCCATAAGAGTGAGGAGACGGAACTGCGTGGGCATGGCGACAAGGAAGCACTGGACTGGGCGTGGGAACTGACCAAACTCGGCACGGATTCGCTCACGGTGATCACGAATTTCGCCCACGAGAACGGCATGGAAGCGTTCTGGTCGATGCGCATGAATGATACCCACGATTCCGGGGATGACGCGCTCTTGTGCCGGTGGAAACAGGAACATCCCGATTATCTCATGGGCAGGAAGGGGGACAAGTTCCCCCACGGCGGCGGGCGCTGGTCGGCGGGCGATTATGGCATCCCCGAAGTGCGGGAGAAGGTGTTCCGCATTCTGCGGGATGTGGCGACCCGCTATGACATAGACGGTCTGGAACTCGATTTCTACCGGCACCCGGTCTATTTCAAACCGCAGATGACCGGCGACCCGGTTACGCAAGAGCACTGCGACATGATGACGGAACTTCTGCGGCACGTGCGCGCGATGACGGTCGAGATCGCTGAAAAAAGGGGCCGTCCGATGCTGATCGCGGTGCGCGTGCCGGATTCCACCGGATTCGCCCGGGCTATCGGACTCGATTATGAACAATGGCTCAAAGAGGACCTTATTGATATCCTGACAGGGACGGGGTATTTCCATTTCGAACCGTGGGAAAATCTTGTGAACTTGGGCCATCAATACGGGGTTCCCGTGTATGCCTGCCTGAGCGGGTCGCGGGTCGTGTCGTCTAAGAACCCCGGAGCGGGGAGTCCGGACAAGATGCCCCTGTGGCATGGTGAGGCCGCCCAGGCCTGGCAGGCCGGTGTGGACGGCATATATACCTTCAACGTGTTCAATCCCCGGGACGAATTGTTCCGGACACTGGGCAGTCCAGAGACGCTGATGGAACTTCCCGCGCCACACAAAGCGATCACGGGGGAGAAGAAGGCCATGGAGCGCTGGCTCAAGGGCGGCAGTTCATTCGTGACCCTTCCGGTGCAATGAGGGTGTAAGAGCGATTCTACGGATACTTTGCGGAGCGGCCTGCAGTTATCGGTGTAGCACCCTGACGAAAAAGCGCCCTGACGTCAAAGAAAGCTCTTATGCACTTTTAAAAAGTTTGAGCGCCGCTCTTTTGGGGGAAAGGCATTTTTCAGGGATTTCTAGAAGATGGCGATGAAATAGTCCCGTTTTAACCGGACACAAGCGATACTAGAGCCGAACCCAAGGATAACAGTTTGTCCCATGTGGAAATGGAAGCCTCTGTCGCGGGTGTTTTTTCCAGTACCCAGACCGGTCCAATAGAAGGCTCCAAGGAAAGAGCGGATGCGGTATCAATAGACAGGTAAAGTTTTTCGGCGTCTCCCCCTTCAAACTTATATAACCCGGTGGTTGTCTCTCCGTCTTCCGTCCATGTAATCTCACTGGACAAAATTAACTTTCGTTTCGTCTCATAGGCGATGACATAGTTCGTGGAGCCATCATAGCTGCCATTGCCATTGTCGAAAGTAACGTTAATCTTGTCTCCGCGAAAGCCCAGGAAATATTCGTCTCCGGACCATGATCCGTTAAGTCTGGAATCAGGATTTGTACATCCAAAAATCGTGCAGGCAGCCGCCAGCAACAGGCCTAGCATTGTCAAGCGCTTCATTGTGGAACCCTCCATTATTGTTTTCATCTTTACTGCGGGAAAAAGAAAAAGCATGCACCACAAAAAGTTTAGCATAGGAATAGATAAGTTGCAATAGAAAATTGAATACGTTTGTAGTCCCTGATGCACCCGCGCTATTGAAATAAACCGATTAAATTGGGATACTTTGTATGAACAGCTTTCTTATCAGAATTCCAGTGGAGGCGCCATGAAATCAGTGAATCGTCGTCAATTCCTCGGGGCCGCCGCGGCCGGCATCCTTTTGAACGCGGGTATGGGGCGGAATGGTCGCGGCAGGATTGTGCATGCGGCGGCTCGGCAAACGATTGCGGGAAAATCTCCCTCGCGATTTAATGTGCTTCACATTATGGCCGACGATTTATGCGCGCGCCTGGGCTGCTATGGTTTTCCCGTCAAAACGCCGAGCCTAGACAGACTGTCCGAACGGGGCATACGGTTTGACCGGGCTTATTGTCAGTTCCCGTTGTGCAATCCCAGCCGGGCCTCTTACATGACCGGATTGCGGCCTGACACGACAAGGGTCTATGAAAACAAAACCCATTTTCGCGAACATGTGCCGGAGGCTTCAACGATCCCCCAGAGTTTCCAGAAGGCAGGATACCGGGTGGCGCGGGTTGGCAAGATCTACCACTATGGCGTCCCTTCCCAGATCGGCACGGGCGGCCTCGACGACCCGGCATCGTGGGAAAAGGTGATTAATCCCAGGGGGCGCGATGTGGATGATATTGGAATGGTGGAGGTGCTTCGGCTCGGCCCGGAAGGCAAAGCCCGGACCGAAACCGGCAAGGCTTTGAAAGACACGGGCGGAACATTAAGCTGGCTTGCGGCCGAAGGCGGTGATGATGAACAGACCGATGGAAGAGGGGCCGCAGCCGCGATCCAATTGCTCGAGGAATACGCGAAGGATCCTGAGCCGTTCTATCTTGCCGTTGGTTTCTACCGCCCCCATACACCTTTTGTCGCGCCCAAATCTTATTTTGGCTTATACCCTCATGAGCAAATCGAGTTGCCCGATATTCCGCCGAACCTGAAGGATCTGTTTCCGGAACCGGCTCTTTCCAGGCAGAAACTTGCCGAGCTTGCCATGGACGACGATCTGCGCCGGCTGGCGATCCAGGCGTATTACGCTTCCACAACATTTATGGATGCGCAGGTTGGTCGCTTGCTTGACGCGCTTGATCGTCTAAATCTCACGGACAAGACCATCGTGGTCTTCCACAGCGATCACGGCTATCACCTCGGCGAGAAGGATCTCTGGCAGAAGATGAGTATCTTCGAGGAATCCGCCCGCGTGCCGGTGATTATTGCCGTACCGGGTAACCATGCCAACGGCCAGAGATGTTCTAAGCCGGTGGAACTCGTTTCGTTACACAAGACTTTGACGGATCTTTGCGGTGTCGTTCCCGCTGCCAGGGTTGAAGGTCACAGTTTTCGGTCCCTTGTAGAAGATCCCGCGGCGCAGTGGGATTACGCGGCTTATTCTCAGGTTACGCGGGATGTACCGTCGGACGCGCAGGGCGATAACAAACGGAACAACAAAAAGCAAATCATGGGCCGAAGCGTTCGCACAGAGCAGTGGCGGTATACGGAATGGGACGAGGGGCGCTTTGGTTGTGAACTTTACGATCATAAGCACGATGCGATGGAGATGAAAAACCTTGCCCGTGACTCCGATCATGCGAAGGTGGTCAAGAAAATGCAAAAACTGCTTCGGGCTGGCGGGGACTGATCCGTAAATCAACAGGACACGCTTATGTTCTATTCGTCGAATGCCTGCGTATCGCTTTAAAACTATGGATTGGCGCTGGATTTCTCGTCTATATTTCAAAGGGGTTACGAAGCAGGAGATTCCCAGCGCCAAGGCTCAATGATGGTTTCGTTAAGGAGGGGATCCATGGCCGATGCGATGGTCTGGATGTCCTGAGGCGTCAAAGGGGCGAGGTCGGCGGCCATATGGGCGGTATCTTCCACCTGCTCTGGGGACTCCGCGCCGATCACCAGCGGCGCTTGAAGGGACAGGGCATAGCGCATGGCCAGTTCCTTGGGCGGCACGCCGAGTTCTCCGGCCAGCCGCCACCACCGTCCGGCGGTCTCATAAGCCGCAGGCAGCCGGCATGCGACCGCTTCGGGCGTCATGGTGAGCAGCCCCTGCAGATAGATGCTGCGGATGCAACAGAGCCGGCCTTCTCCGCGTGCCTGCTCGAGGAAACCCCGCTCCCGCATGCGCCGGTCCCAGGCGTTGCAGGGGGCTTGAATCACCGCCATGTCCGGATGGGCCAACGCGACAGGCGCGTCGGCGACGGTATTCAGGGAAACGCCAATCTGCTCAATCCGGCCTTCAGCCTGAAAACGGCGCAGGACCGGCCTAAGTCCCCAATCCCAGGCGTCGAGCGCGGAAACCCGGTGTAAGAGCATGCACCAGAGGCGATCTGTTCTCAGGCGAGACATGGACGCGTCTACGGCGGCCTCAACGGCTGCGGGGTCCGCGAGGTCGAGCGTTTCGGTCAGCTTCGACGCGATATGTACTTCGCCGGACGCGCCCAGTTCTTCGAGGACGGCGCCCAGCACATTCTCGCTGTTGCCGTAGGCCTGGGCGGTGTCGAAGCAGGTGATTCCGTTTTCCAGCGCTGCCTGGACGATCCGTCGGGCCGTGGCGCGGTCGGGCTGCCCGGCGGTGTTGGCGATGCCGTAAGGCATGCCTAGCTGGACCGTTCCCAGAATCAGTTTCGGAGAGGTGCAGGGTTCCATAATGTAGCCTTGCAGGACTTGTAGGACGTGTAAGAAGGGTAGGACCGGCAGGACGAGTAGCCCCGTCCTATACGACTCCTACGTCCCATAGGTCCTATAAGATGAATCAGAAAAAACATTCAGGACGCTTAATCAAAGAAATGAATTTCCTCGAGTTGCCGTTTCAGGCTGTCCACCTTTTCGGGAGGGAAGGAGACCATGGGGCTGCGGGGCATGCCCGTGTCAAAGCCCAGCATGCGCATGATGGCCTTCTCGCAGGCCAGATTGGCGCCGTTGCGGAACAGCACTTTGATGACGGCGTTGGCCTTCCATTGCCATTCCCGGGCCTTGTCCAGGTCGCCCGCCTGTATGGTATTGTAGACGCCCGCTATGTTCCGCATCTGATAATTGTAAGTCGAACCGATCCCGCCGATCGCGCCCGTGCTCAGTCCGTGGAACAGCATCTGGTCCGCCCCGTTGAACACGCGGAAGCGGCCTTGCCCGGCGTCGAGCATGGACCAGAGAAAGAACATGTCGGTATCGGTGAACTTCATGCCCGCGACGCCCGGCACGCTGGTGAAAGCGTCCACCAGTTCGTCCGCGCTCAGGTACACGCCGGTCAGCGCCGGAATGTGGTAATAGAAGGTGGGCAATTCCGCCGCCTCAGCGATACCCCGGATATGCTGGAGCATGCCGGCCAGCCCGACTTTATAGTATACGGGCGGGATGCTCGACACGGCATCCGCGCCGGCCTTGCGCGCGTCGGCGGCCAGCGCGGCGGATTCCTGGGTGGATACCGCGCCGACGTGCACCATCACGGGCACCTGGCCCGCAGCCGTTTCGATGACGGTTCGCGCGATAAGTTTGCGCTCGTCCGGCGTGAGCAGGAGTCCTTCGCCGGTGCTGCCGCACACGAAGAAGCCGCACGCGCCCTGTTCGATCTGCCAAGTCACCATGCGGCGGATCATGTCTACATTGACGGCCCCGCTGCTGTCATAGGGGGTAATAAATGCGGGCATCACGCCCTTGATTTGCTCCAGGGAGAACGACACGAGTAGTCCTTTCTTGTGTTCAGGGCCGCAAGGATTCCCATGCTTGGAAATGACGGGAATCAATACCGCCTTGGGGGTTTACAGTTGGATGTGCCTGCCCGACGCGGAACTTTCTTCGCATGCCGTCATCAACCTGAGAATTTCACGTTCGCGACGCGGCGGCATGCCGTAGCTTTCCCGGCCCTGCAGGCTCTTGAGGGCGTGGTCAACCTCGGCCACGTACATCTGCTCAAAATCATACTCCTTCAATTCCACCGATTGCCAGTCGGTTGCGCCGAGAAATTGCGGCCCCCGGTGCTCGCAGATTCGCAGCATGTGCCAATCCCACTCGATGGCGCCTTTTTCGCACATGATGCGGCGGTAGACGTTAAAGGGGCGCTGAAACATATCCTCATGGATGATCATCGAGACACTGGAGGCCATGTCCATCAGCACGTCATAGACATCGCAGGCGCCCGGGTCCGTTTCAATCGTTTCACAGCGCCTGCGCGCCATGCAGGTCAGCGCCTTGACGGGCCCGAAAAGATGGGTGAACAGGTGAAACTCATGGGGCAGCATGTCGAAGCACATGCCGCCCTCGGACCGTTTTGACGCGTAGAATCCCCGATAGTCCTCGTAGGGATGCCAGTCGGCCACATGCTGTCCCGCGTGCGAGACGGCGGCCAGAGGCTTTCCCAAAACTTCTTCGCGCAGCATTTTGGCTATTTTCAGATGGATGGCGTTGTGGAGATAGGTCATGCTGGGCGCGATGAACACCCCGGCGGACTCGGCGCGCGCGATGACATCGTCGGCCTCTTTCAGGGTCATGACCAGGGGGGATTCACAGAACGCCGGTACGCGTGCTTCAATACAGCGCAGCAGGGCACAGTAATGCAGGTGCGGCGGCAGGCAGATCAGCGCGAAGCCCGGTGATTGTCCCAGCGCCGCCTCCAAGTCGCCGCAGGTTTCAACTCCCAGTTCGGATGCCATTTGGCGCCGCCGTTCTTCTTTTGTGTCCACGGCCAGAATGTCGCGGTAACCCAGGGCGTGCAGGCAGCGTGCCCGTCGGCGTCCCATGGAACCGCATCCGAGAATTAGAAATTTCATAGAAGCCTCCTGTCTGAGAATAGCACCTTCAACGGCGCCGCGCAAATGTGGTACTCTTTCCCAAGGAGGTTGTCATGACCCAGAAAACACGAACGGAAACGCTCTATCAGCACGCCAAACAACGCATACCCGGCGGCACCCAGCTGCTCAGTAAACGGCCCGAGATGTTCGCGCCGGACGTGTGGCCCGCCTATTACCGGGAGGCGCGCGGCTGCGAGGTGTGGGACCTCGACGGACGGCATTATTTCGATATGACCCACAACGGTGTCGGGTCGTGCTTGCTGGGATACGCTGACCCGGACGTCACGCGGGCGGTAGTGGAACGCATCCAGCGCGGCAGTATGTGCACGTTGAACTCTCCGGAAGAAGTGGCGCTGGCCGACGCGCTGTGCGAAATCCATCCCTGGGCTGAACAGGCCCGTTTTGCCCGGTGCGGCGGCGAGGCCTGTGCTGTCGCCGTGCGCATCGCCCGCGCCACCACCGACCGGTCTGTGGTCGCCATTTGCGGGTATCACGGCTGGCAGGACTGGTATCTCGCCGCCAACCTCGGCACGGAGGACGTCCTGCGTGGGCATCTCCTTCCCGGCTTGGCGCCGCTGGGTGTGCCGCGCGAACTGCGGGGCACGGCCGTGACGTTCACCTATGGTGACCGGGCGGCTTTTGACGCCATCCTGTCAGAGCACGGCGACCGGCTGGCTGCCGTGATCATGGAGCCCTGCCGGTACCATGACCCCGGGCCGGGCTATCTTGAATACATCCGGGAGGGGGCCAATCAACACGGGGCGTTGCTCATTTTCGACGAAATTACCATTGGGTGGCGGCTCTACCACGGAGGCGCCCACCTGCGGCTGGGCGTGCAGCCCGATATGGCGGTGTTTGCCAAAGCTCTCGGCAACGGTCATCCTATCGGCGCCGTCATTGGCACAAAACAGGCGATGGACGGCGCGCAAAACTCCTTCATCAGCAGCACCTATTGGACCGAAGGCGTCGGGCCCACGGCCGCGCTTGCTACCATCCGCAAGTTGAAGGAAGAAAACGTAACCACCCATGTCGCGCATATCGGAACGTTAATGCAGGAAGCCTGGCGGGCGGCGGGGAAGAAGCACGGCCTGCCCGTAAACGTGGGGGAGGGGTATCCCTGCCTGGCCCATTTCGCCTTTGACCATGAACAGGCAAACGAGTTGAAGACCGCCTTTACCACCCGGATGCTGCGGTACGGGTTCCTGGCCGGCACGGCCATTTATCCGACCCTTGCCCACACGGAAAGCATTGTTGCCAGGTACGCCGAAGCCTTGGATGAGGTTTTCCCGGAAATCGCGGCAGCGCTGGATCAGGGTCGGGTCGCTGACTTATTGGAAGGGCCCCCGGCGCACACAGGCTTCAAGCGGCTGTTGTAGGCCGTGCTTCATTGTTTCTGGTATTCTAAGTCCTCTTTATCTTCCACAATGAACGTGAAAGGCTTTGATCATGGAGAAACCCATACGTCTGGCCATGCTGGGCATGGTGGACGGCAACGGCCATCCCTATTCCTGGAGCGCCATCTTCAACGGCTATGATCCCGAGGCGATGGCACAGTGCCCGTTCCCGGTGATTCCGCAATATCTGGGCCGTCAGCCGGAGGCCTCTTTCGGCATCGGCGGCGCGCGGGTAACTCATATCTGGACAGATGACCCTGCGGATGCGAAACTGGTAGCGCGTGCGGCGCGAATTCCCAACATTGTTGAGCGGGCCGAGGACGTTATCGGGGCGGTGGACGCAGTAATCATTGCGACGGACAAAGGCTGGGAGCATGTGGAACGGTGCCGCCCCTTCGTGGAGGCCGGTTTGCCGATTTTCGTGGACAAGCCACTAGTGGATAATGCCAAGGATCTGGATGTTTTTCGGCAGTGGATAGCGGGGGGCGCGTCGATTATGAGCAGCAGCTGTATGGCTTATGCCAAGGAGTTCCTGCCCTACCGCCTGCAGACTCACGAACTGGGACAACTGCGGTATGCCTCCATCACCACGCCAAAATCTTGGGAACGGTACGGCATCCATGCGCTGTCGGCGATATACCCGATATTGGGGCCCGGTTTCGTGTCGGGACGTAACACGGGAACCGCCGAACGCAATATCGTTCATTTCAAGCACGCTTCTGGCGCGGACGTGACGGTGGTTGCCATTGAGGACATGTACGGCAGTTTCGGGTGTCTCCAATTGTGTGGTACCGCAGCATCGGTTCAGGTACAGTTCAAAGACACCTTTTACGCGTTTAAGGAACAACTGACCGATTTCGTATGCTTTCTGGAAACCGGTGTGCGGTCCTATCCGTTTACCGAGACCGAAGAACTCATGCGTATGGTTATTGCCGGCATTCAAAGCCGGGAACAGGGCGGTGCCGAGATTCAAGTGATGTAGGGAATTCCCGTTTTTAAGTCTGGCATATAGGGCCTATGGGACCTATAGGCGCTTAGGGCCATTTCGCTGACAAATAATTATGAGTTCTCTTTTAAGTATAGGTAACCAAGAAGAGTGTCATGTTTTGATATGTCTCAAAGACCCAAAAACAACGCGTCATTCCGGTTTTTCGCGGTGGGGAAAGGGCGTATATCGAAGGGTGTGCCAGGCCGCGAAAAGACCGGAATCTATCTTT
>JAAYBJ010000293.1 GCA_012730105.1 Candidatus Hydrogenedentota bacterium | reverse complement strand
TATTGGTGAACGGGGCGGGGCTCGAACCCGCGGCCACCGGATTAAAAGTCCGATGCTCTACCAACTGAGCTACCCGTCCACAGGGTTTTATGCAGATAATGCCCCTGATATGTCTCTGGGTGTAGAGAGATACCTTGTTGTAAATTATATCGTTTAGAGGCCTTGGAACGCAAATTTTCGTGAAAACGTGAAGAACTGGCAGCCGTCTTATCTTGTATACACACGGAGCGTATATTCAGGCAAGGCTCAGGATCGGACACGACAGAATATTCCTACGACCTCAACGACAACGCGTTCGCGCCGCCCCTTATCCCGTTATGGAAGTCACTGTCACTTCCGTGTAATAGCCGCATGCATTTTCTCTGGACACCAACTGGGGGATGCCGTTTTTGATATCCAGCGATTGCTGGTGCGTGTGTCCGGCGAGAATCGCCAGAAGATTCGGCGCGTTAAACACGGCCTGGCAGAACTCCATGGTGACTTGCGTATGCCCCTCTTTTCTCCATTTTTCCCGCCGTTCAATTTCATAATTGCGGTCCGTTTTTTCGCCCCAGTCGGGATGACCGCATCCGAAGCCCATGGTTCTTCCCGGCACATAAAGGGGAATATGCATCAGTAATAGTAAAGGAAGTTCCACCTCTGTCTGCTCCCTGAAAAAAGCCAGTTGTTCCGGAAGGATTTCATAGGTGGAATTATCAATACAGACAAAGCGTATCCCGTTAAGATCGTAGGCCGCGTACAGGGGGGCATTGCCCCGGTACATGGGCGCCAGGTGTTGCACTGTCCAGGTGTCGCGAAGTTCCCGTGAGCCACCTTGCATGCCTTCGTAATGCCAGTCATGGTTCCCGGCAACATAGGCGAAGGGGATACCGGTTGCCTCCAACTTTGTACGCGCCCATTCAACGGCCGCTTCCGAGGGAAAACTGAAGATATCGCCGGTAAGCGCCAGAAAATCCGCTTTTCCCTTTTGAGCCGTTTCCAATGTTCGTTCAAAACTCTCTTCCGCGGAAAGGGCTTCATCTGTCTGAAAGTGCTTGTTACTCGTATAGGCGGCGGCCATGCGTTTGCTGAATTCCTGATAGGGCGCACCGCGCTCATCATCCAGGGAGAGATGGGTGTCGGTAATATGGAAAATCTTCGTGGGTCTAACTCGGGCGTCGGTATAAATGGACGCTTCATTGTCATTCATGGAAAACGTGCCCCGACAGTTGTTTCCGGCATTAGGGTCGACATTCGCCGGGGACGCGCCGGCCGCCAGTCCCAGGCCGGCAAGAGCCGATGTGTTGAGGAAGTTTCGTCTTTTCATATAAACATCATCCCGATACATGTTTTTTAAAACTGCATATCATTTACGCCTTCTGAAAAATCTTATGCCAACCAATCCAAGTTTAACACAGCACCCCAAGTATCCTGCCAGTTGGAGACAATGGACAGTCCTGAGTGTCATTGATATTGTCCCGTGAAGAAGGGCAGACAGGCATGTCTGCCCCGCCTTTGCAGGTTTGGGCGGTGAAAGCCAGGTTGTTATACTGTCAATGATTGTCACAACATTATCCCGCCCGCATATGTTAAAGAAAGGAACGTGCATGTATCCGCATGATTCGATGCCGCAGGAAACTGCCAATCGTTTTAAATACTGGCAATACCGCACGATCATCGCCACCATGTTCGGCTACATGCTCTTTTATTTTCTGCGAAAAAACTTCAGTTTGGCCATGCCAGGCATAGAAGCGGAACTGGGAATCACCAAGACCAGCCTCGGCCTGTTTCTAACGTTGCACGGGCTTGTATACGGGTTATCCAAGTTTCTGAACGGTTACTGGAGCGACCGGGTCAATTCCCGGCTCTATATGACAATTGGGCTTACCCTGTGCCTGCTGGTGAATGTCGCATTCGGCTTCGGTCCGGTCTTCGCAGCGCTGTGTACGGGCACCGCTTCCGGCCCGGCCTTCATGTCGACGCTGGTGGTCATCTTCGGCATACTCTGGGTATTGAACGGCCTTTTCCAGGGCAGCGGTTTCCCGCCCTGCGCGCGACTGCTCACGCACTGGATCCCGCCCAACGAACTGGCGATGAAGATGTCTATCTGGAACACCTCGCACTCCATCGGGGCTGGATTGATTGTGATCCTGTGCGGCTATATCATGGCCCGAGGCGGCACAGGCGCCTGGCGTTTCTGCTTCTGGGCTCCGGCAATGATTGCCGGCGCCGGGGTACTCGTGCTCGCGGCGGCGTTACGCGACACGCCCAAGTCCGTGGGCCTGCCCGAACTTGCCGGCACGGAAGTAAAGGGCGCGCGGACGAATGATCCTGTGGACAAAAAGTTTCTTCTTGAACGGGTATTCTGCAACCCCCTCATCTGGATGATCGGGTGCGCCAACTTCACTATCAACCTGGTCCGCTTCGCTGTGCTGGACTGGGGTCCCACATTGCTCAAGGAATCCAAGGGGCTTCCGCTTGACCACGCGGGCTGGATGGTGGCGGCTTTCGAAATTGCGGGTATTATCGGCATGCTGGCCGCAGGCTGGGTCACCGACAGGTTTATGGCAGGGCGCGCCCCGCGCACCTGCGTATTCTGCATGGCCGGCGCCGCGTTGTTCCTGTTCCTTTTCTGGATGCTGCCGGGCACCGCGCCGACGTGGCTCCTGTTTGCCACTTTGCTCGCGGCAGGTTTTTGCATCTACGGCCCCCAGGCGCTGACCGGCGTCACGGCGGCCAATATCTCGACCAAAAAACTTGCAGGGACGTCTATCGGCTTCACCAGCCTTTTCAGTTACGCCAGTGTGGTCGTATCCGGCGTGGGCATGGGCGCGCTCGCCCAGCATTTCGGGTGGTATTACGCCTATATCGTGATCATTGCCGTGGCATTGACGGGCGCCGTTATTTTTATGCTGCTTTGGAACGCGAAACCCCACGCGTATGATGAGTTGGCGGAATAGGAAGGCTACGCGGCGTCATTTCAGCGACGCACCCCAGGCGCTGCCTAGAAAGGCAACACCCTTAAAGGCCGCCTTGGCCATAGGATCTCTTTCAAGCCAGTCCCCAAGTTCGGGACCAAGCGCATAGTACTCCCTGATAAGCGACTTGCCCCAATCCGATGTGGAAAGCACCCGGTCACGGAAACGTCGAAGGTTCTCAACCTCGACGGCTTCTTTGCCGAATATTCTGCAGATCAGGCAAACATCTTCATGCTTGGGTTCATAGGGTGTTCCGCATTCCAAGCCGGACACAAGGTGGCATTTTACCTGTTCGAAGAAAAGCGAAAAGGAACTGTAATGGTCATAGTTGCCGCTGGTATTTGTGCAACTATGCGCCGGACCATTGCTCAAAGACCCGATCACGCGATAATTCAGGTCCCGGTTCAACAGGGGTGAACCCGACGAACCCTGCTCGGTAACGCCTTCGCTCCACAAAGCCTCAATCTGTTCCTCATACACCGCGGTACAGGTACTGTTCAGGCAGATGTCGGCCGCGCCCTTGGTTACGCTTCCCCGAGATGTTTTCATGCTGTATGCCCGGGGGTAATGGATGGTCTGGACGAGTTCATCCTTTTCCGGACGCTGGGTGTCCCACCCGAGCCAGGCACGCCCGAAGGGTCCCACATCCACCGGATCCGTCAATTTAATGAGTGCCGCGTCCAGCGTTTCGTTATAACCGACGAGTTCAGAGCCCTGGTTACGGACAAGCAGATTGGGGTCGTCCGTTTCACTGCGGTAATCCCAAAATACCTCCACACCTGCAAAATCCACCGCCGTGTCAAAACAATGCCAGGCGCTGAAAAAATAGGGTTCCGGCGGCAGGCTTGCCGGGGATTGGGTGGTCAGCAAGGCGCCGGAACAAAAGGCCTGGCCGCTTCCGTAGGGAATGATCAACATGCCGACACCGGAAGCCACGGCGGCGGCATCCGGCTGCGTTTCCTCCCCAATAGGAATATGGCAAGCCAGCGGCGCATCCGCCCCGGGAACGAAAATGGATTTAAAAAAGTGAGACACGGTTTCCAGACGGATCTTCGGGCAATCTGGACGCGGGGAACACAGGGCAAGGACTACGGTATCACCCAGGGTGGTGGGCAGCCAGACACCGTTGGGACCGGCCTGGTCAGCGGTATAAGCCCCAAAAGCGGCTTTGCCTTCGGCATCGAGCACATATAACGCTTCATCCCCGGCAAGATCCTCCAATGCCACGCGCAAACGCAGCGCGCGGGCATCCACGGAAGTAACCGCGCCCAGAAACACGTATCCACCCGCTTCCACAGGCACAGGACCGCCAAACACATATTCCGCCGACAGCGCGAGTTCTCTTCCGAAGGCGACCTGATGGGCCGGCACTTCTTCCGCCAACGCCTTGGTGGCGGGAACATCCCCCCGGAAATCCTCAAGCACCAGAGCGGGCATAGACGTTTCCAGCCAGGACCGGACCACGGGCGCTGGCAGGACATCATTGTTTGAAGGAACGGACCCCGTTCGTGAGGACGCTTTCGCCGCCGGGGGCGGCACATAATAGTAATCCGCGAAGTAACGTTCCGCCCCGACGGTTCCCCCCAGGACCATCCACAGAAACAATAGACAGGTTTGCAGGCGAAGGAACATGGCGGCTCCCAGTTTCAGTAACGCATTCAAACGATTTAAAAGCGATTCGGCATCTCAACAGAAATTGTTTATCGTCTCTACGAATTTTTTATTATATCTTCATGATAAACCGAACACAAAAGGCGCTGGTTGTCGCTGGTCCCACGGCATCCGGCAAGACCGCGTTAGGTGTAGAACTGGCGTCGCTACTGAATGGAGAAATCCTTTCCGCAGATTCCCGTCAGGTATACCGTGGGCTTGACATTGGTTCCGGCAAGGATCTGGCCGAGTATGTGTACCAGGGCAGGGCCGTGCCCTACCACCTGATTGATATTGCCGACCTGTCAATGGAGTTCAGCGTATTCCACTATCAGCAGGCATTCTACCAAGCCTTTGAGGAGGTATGCCGACGTGACAAATTACCCGTCATAGTCGGCGGCACGGGCTTATATTTGGAGGCTGCCCTTTCCAAATATCAACTGGTACCCGTTCCCGAAAACCTAGAATTGCGCGAAGAACTAGTGCACCTGGACATGGGTGCCCTCGCCCAACGCCTGCGCGCGGCAAAGCCAGGACTGCACGATGAAACCGACCTTGTGGACCGCGAAAGAACCATCCGCGCCATTGAGATCGCTGAATATAAGGCGGCATCCCCCCCGCCCCCTGCTCCGGATATTGCCCCCCTGTTGCTGGTGATCATGCATTCACCAGATCTACTGCGGGGACGGATCGCCCTGCGGTTGCACGACCGCATGGAGCACGGCCTGATTGAAGAGGTGGAAGGCCTGCACCGGCAGGGCGTGTCCTGGGAACGGCTGGAACAACTCGGCCTGGAATACCGCTTCGTCGCCCAATACCTGCAGGGAACCATCAGAAACAGAAACGATTTGTTCCAGAAATTGAACGGCGCCATTTCCCAATTCGCAAAACGCCAACGCACCTGGTTTCGCGGCATGGAGCGACGGGGTTTCACGGTACACTGGCTCCCCGACGCCGACCCTGCATCCGCCTTGCAGGTGATTCGTAAAAATGATTTCAAGTGAAGTCTCCACAGGGGGCAAGCAGATTCCGATCACGGAATAGACGAAATAACACGAAAAACGACATGAATCCTACCGTTGAAAAATATCTCGCTCAACGTTCCGTGCACCGGGACTGGCCCCTGGAGGGTTCCTTTGACGCGGACAGCATCCAATGCATAGCGGTCATCCCGGCATTGGCGGAATACGATCATCTTTTTGACACGTTGGCGGCGCTGACCGCCTCCAGCGCGGACGCCTGCGCGAACACGCTGGTAATTTGCGTCATTAACAACCCTGTTGCCGGTGGCGGCCGTCCGGAAGATGCTGCAAACAACCTGGAAACCTTGACTATCCTGCGGCGCCGTACGATGCAGGAGATGTACGCGCCCCTCCACATCGGTTTTATAGACGCCTGCGCCGAGGATCACGCCCTGCCGATCGGTGAGGGGGTGGGCCTGGCGCGAAAAATCGGGTTGGACCACGGGCTTCATCTTCTTTCTTCCTCCGGCCGCCTGGACGCGCCGCTGGTCTGCCTGGACGCGGACGCCCCCCCCGCGCCAGGTTTTCTGGACGCTGTAAGGGCTCATTACATCGGGAAACATGCCTGGGCGGGCTATGCCGCGTACCTGCACCGCCTTCCCGAACAGGCGGAAGCACGGGCGGCGGTTATCGCCCACGAAATATACATGCGATATCATGAAATAAGCCTGCGTCAGGCGGGTTCTTCTTATGCCTATCCCGCGCTGGGATCCATCATTTCATGCACGGGATTTGCCTACGCAGCGTCGGGCGGCATGAACCGACGCCTGGCTGGTGAAGATTTCTATTTCATGCAACAGTTGACGAAAACGGGGACCATGTCGCCCATACCCTGCGCGCTGGTATATCCTTCCGGACGTACCTCCTGCCGCACCCCCTTCGGCACGGGACAGAGCGTCCTCGCCTACCAAGCCTCCTCGGCGCTGGACACGCCCTTACATCATCCCGCCGGATATAACCTGCTGCGCGACTTCTTCAAACTAATTACCGAACATCCGGACCTGCCTGCGAAAAGCCTGGCTCCCCTGACGATAGACTTGCATCCACAACTGGCATATTTCCTGGAGAAACACCATTTTGAGGCCGCATGGGACAAGATTCGCCGGCTTCAGCCGGATGCACCGCACCGTCTGAAACAATTTCACGTCTGGTTCGACGGACTGCGCACCATACAGTTGCTGCACCATTTGCGGGATACCGCCTTCCCTGACGTACCGGCCCGTGACGCCCTTCCACGATTGCTTTCGCACCTGTCGGATGAGGCAGCCTGCGTTCACGGTTGCGCGGAAAGCATGCTGCAAGCCCTGCGGTACGAGGGATTGCGCACCCATTTGCCCATGACCTCAGCGCCGCCGGATTACTGCCCGGACGTTTTTTTAAATCTACCCGCCACCAACTGAAACAAAAATCCGACAAAGGTCAGCACTATCCAGGCAAAGATCCGGGGTGGAACGGTATCCAGGAGACCGCCTGTTTCCTGTTTCTCCGGGGTCACTCCCATTTCCTCCAGAAGGAGAAACACCCCCTGCACCGTGAACCAGGCGCCCAGCCCGGCGGTAATCAAACTCACGGCGAACCGCTCCAGAAAGAAGGCGGCCAGCCCTCCGGCCAGTCCGCCCAAGACCACTGCGGCAAGAATACCCCCCGATTCCATGGAATACTGCGCCCAGTTCCACGCGCCCAGCGCGGTCACCCCGCAACCGAACAGCATCACCCCCGCGCGATAGGCCATATGGGCAATCACCGCCCCGAGAATACCGCCCGCCACGAGTCCCCCCAGCATGCCCGCCATATCCCCCCCCGAAAAGAACCCCACCGCCAACGAACACGCCAGTCCCAGCACCACGAACCCGGAAACATCCAGCAACAGTTTCGTGGTACGGTATCCGAAAAAGCAACACAGGATACCGCACGCGGCGAGTGCAATGGAGGCTGGGTTCAGTTCCACCATGGAAAAGGATTCCAGGTAGGGACGTAACATATTTTCCAAAACGACTTGTTCCAAAATTACACAGCCTCATTATATCCATCGCCCCGATACGCACTTCAGGACAAACACACAAGCCTCCACCTGATTCGCATCACGATTAAAACGGCTTGCATCGCGCCCGTTGTTTCGTCATACTATTCCTGCCATTGTTCGCGATGCGCATTGACGTCAGGATTTGACCTCCCGGCAAGGAAATTTACACGAAACGGTTTGCCGTTTTTGTACCGTCTCGTCTTTCCAACAGTTGTTCGGGAGAAAGACGAGAGGCAGGATAACAACCCCGTCACAAGGCATGCAAATGCGGACAAACTCTATGTTATCAAAAAGTATAACCCTTTTCTTAAGATTCGGTTGCAAATACGCAGGGAGCTTTTCTAATGCCTGATATGCGCAAGTCTTCGGGAAGTTCCCCGTTATGGATGGCGCCCCATGTTACAATTTTTCTATCGAGCGCCTGCATAATGGTTATAGAACTTGTGGCGGGTCGTATCATTGCCCGCCACGTCGGCGTCTCCTTGTATACATGGACCGCGGTTATCGGCGTTATTATGGCCGGTATCTCCCTTGGAAATTATTATGGGGGGCGTATTGCGGATACTGGACGCCCCAGGCGCATTTTGGCTCTTCTTTTTTTTCTCACTGCCCTGGGCTGCGCGCTCATACTTCCCTTGAACGCCTTGGCGGGAGAACTTGGTCGTTTCCCAGGCCTGCCATGGTCTTTCCGTATCTTTCTGCATACCCTGATTACCTTTCTGGCTCCATCCACCGCTCTGGGCATGATTACCCCCGTAGTCGCCAAAATGGGCTTGGAATATCACCGTGCCCAAGGCCGCACTGTGGGCGGCATTTACGCCTGTAGTGTGGCCGGCAGCCTGACAGGCACCTTTTTGGCGGGGTTTTATCTGGTCATGCTTTGGCGCGCATCCACCCTGGTGCTTTTATCCTCCGCCGGCATGATCTTTCTCGGAATATGCTACTGGGTAAGTGTTATCTTATACTCGGATTCACCTGCGACCGCAGACATGCCATCATTAAAGCAGGAACCGAATTCCCCCTACAAAACTTCAGCAAGTCTCTGGATTTACGCCGCTTTGACCGTGTTCGTCTCTAACGCCGCGTTTATGGCCTTTGAGTTTGCGGTAACACGTGTCATCTCCCGAGAATTTGGTAGTTCGCTCTATACATGGACCCTTGTTATAGGCGTTGTGCTTGGTGGAATTACCTTCGGCAATTACCTGGGCGGTCGCATTGCTGACCGCTCCTTCTCCGGTCGTACAATTGCGTTGTTGTTCGGAGTTTCCGCGCTGCTAGTGCTGGCAAGTCCCCTTTGTAACGAGGGCGTAAACATCCTCCGAGGCCAAAACATACATATTGCGACCTTGTCCTGGCCCATGCAGATAGCCCTCCAGGTATTGGCAATGTGTCTGATTCCCTGTATTGCCATAGGCACAGTTTCCCCTATTGTCACCAAACGTCTTCTCGCCTCCGGCGTCGCCCCCGGCGCTTCCGTGGGCACCGTCTATGCGTGGGGTTCTATTGGCTCGATCTTCGGCACCTTTTTTTCGGGTTATCTTCTTGTGCAATGGCTTGGTAGCCTTCCTCTGGTGGCGCTGGTCGCCACGGCCCTTAGCCTTGTCGCCCTGTGTTATTTGCCTCGCAACCTGCTCACTTGGGCGGCCACGCTGGCCTGTGTCACGGCGCTTTTCTCCTCCCTCGCTTTCTTTCCTGCATTACGGCCCGTGGCCGATCTACTAAAACTAAGCGCCGCTTCCGATCCACCTGCAGTTTACGAAAAGGAAAGCCAGTATTCCTATATTGCCATCGTCAAGGACCGTAAAGAACCGGCAATTCACGAGATGTATCTGGACCAACTGGTGCATACACGCATAGACATGCGTGATCATACAAGGCTTCTGTACGAATATGAATGGATTTATTCCGAAGTCATGGAAAAAACGCATCCTACACCCTCACCGGTCCGAGCCTTCGTTATCGGGGGCGGCGGGTATGCGTATCCACATTACCTTGAAATTACCCGTCCGGGCAGCCAAATCACTGTGGCGGAAATAGACCCGGCAGTGACAGAGGCGGCACATGTTGCGCTTGACTTTCCACGCAACACTGCCATCCGAATAGAGGACAGAGACGCACGCAACGTGGTAGACGACCTAGTACGTCATCAGGAAGCCGACACGTCTTTTCATAAATTCAATTACATTTTCGGCGATTCAATCAACGATTATACTGTTCCCTACCACCTAACCACTCTTGAATTCAATCAACGTCTGCACAGCCTTCTGGAGGATGACGGCGTTTATCTTTTTAACATGATAGACATGCTGGACTCCGGTGCCTTTCTCGCTGCCGTAATCTATACCTGCCGACAGACATTCGAGTATGTCACCGTTTTCAACACAGGTCGCCAGTCGTTTGTTCGAGACACCTTCGTTGTAGTTTGTTCCAAAAAACAACTGTTCCTTGATGACATACCACTGCGATTACAGGCGCAATACGCGTATATAGGAGAGCAGCTTACAGACGACCTGCTGGACCGGCTGATCGTACGACACAAAAAGATGGTGCTTACGGATGACTATGCCCCGGTGGAAAATCTTCTCGCGCCGGTCGTTCGCACCCGCGCAGGCGACACAGGAGAGGTCAACCTTGCTTTCGCGCGCCGCTATGCGGAAAATGGCGACTTTGTCAGGGCGCTGAAACGTTGCCGAACTGCCGTCTCCATACACTCGAAGTGGCCCGAAGCCTATGAACTGCTTGCCTGGCTACTTCAGCAATCTGGCGACCAGGAGGGAAGTATCAGCGCCTTGCGGCAAGCCATTGAAGGCCATGAAGACCCTTCGTCCGCATGGTATGCCCTCGGGCAGGCGCTTATGAAATCCGAGCGGTACGAAGAGGCTATTGAAGCGTGGACCAAATGCGTTGAAATTAAACCGGATCACATCAACGGGCTTTATAACCTGGGGGTTTTACACGGTACTCGCGGCGAATTGGAGCAAGCCATTTTCTTCTGGCGAAAAGTTCTGGAATTGGACCCGGCCCACGCCGACAGCCTTCACAATCTTGCCACAGCCCATGTTATGGGTTCAGAGTTGGACGAGGCGCGCAAACTGGTCCAGCAGATGAAGACACTCAACCTTGAAGTTTCTCCGGATATAGAAAAAGCACTTAAATAGTTGTTTGGGAAGGGGTATATGAAGAATTTCTGCTTTACCAAAACCGTTCTGGCCGACTGGGAAGGTTTATTGACCTGTATCCGCAGAGAGGGCATCCCCCGGCGGGTGCATCCTATCGAGTTGTTTCTGGATCCGGAAGTGCAGGATGCCATTTGCGAGCGGTTTGACCTGCTGGACTATCTGAAGGAGGGCGACCCGGCCTTTTCCTATCGCAAGCAGATTGCACTTCATACCTTTCTCGGATATGATTTTATCCGTTGCGGCCCCGAAAATGTCGCACTCCAGTTTAACAAGCACCAGGCCGGAGACACCGCGTCCCTCTTGAACCGCCCGTCGGGTAGGCTGTTCATGGATGAACATCGCGGGCCTGTCACCTGCTGGGAAGAGTTTGAGCGTTATCCCTGGCCCCGAAGGCGAGACATCACCACGCGAGCCCTCGAATGGTACGAAAACAACCTTCCCGACAACATGTGCATCATCGGAGGCGGCGGTTTCGCCCATTTCGCGGAACATCTCTCCTGGCTCATGGGCTACACCACCCTGTGCACGGCGGTCTTCGAACAGCGCGATCTGGTCAGGGCTATTTTTGAGAAGGTGCTGGAACAGGATATTTATGTCGCGGGCCTGCTGGTGCAATTCGACCGGGTAAAAGCACTCTGGGGCAGCGATGACATGGGCTACAAGGGCGGCCCGTTGCTAAGTCCGCAGGACATGCGCGAATTCGTGCTTCCGGGCCACAAGGCGCTCGCCAGAATCGCCCACGACGCGGGGCGTCCTTACCTGCTGCATTCCTGCGGTAATCTTGATCTCATCATGGACGACCTCATTCACGACGTTCGCATAGACGCCAAGCATTCTTTTGAGGATGTCATCGAAGGAGTGATCCCGGCCAAGGAACGCTATGGCTCACAGATCGCGCTGCTCGGGGGAATCGATGTGGATTTCCTGTGCCGCGCCTCCGAGGAGGAAACGCGCCGACGCGTCCGGGAAACGCTTGATCACTGTCAACCGGGCGGCGGCTACTGCCTGGGAACAGGGAATAGCGTGGCCAATTATATCCCCCTGGAAAATTATCTTGCCATGCTCGATGAAGGCCGCCGGTACGGGAGCTGATCCGTCCCGCTTCAATAGGCCTGCACGGCAACCATCTTCTTGGACAGCAGCTGCCTTCCACCCGCCTCCGGTTCGGTGTCCTCCAGAACGACGCCTCCGGCGGTGATTTCAATCACCCGGAACCGTTGCTGCAGCAAATCCCCGACTTTCACCTGCTGCTCTTTTTCGGTCAACGCCGGATTATTCAGCCGGAATGTTGCCGTACCGTTCTCGACGTCGAGTTCGGTAAGGATGAACGCGAAATAGCCCACCTCCCGGTTAATCGTACCCATGAGTTGAATGATGGCCGTATCGGAATCCCGTTGCCCGATCTGGGTGATATCCCTGGAAGCGCCGCTTAATTGTGCCATGTCAAAGGGATTGGCATACGCCCTCGCTTTCACATCGGCGATAATCTTTTCACGCACTTCACGGGCAATCGCTTTGTTCGTCTCATTATTTTCCTGCTTGAGCGCCAGCAGCGCCTCTTCATGGGCGGCAACCAGTCCGCCGCCATCCGCCAGGATTTCCAGGGCCCGATTCGGATATACGAAGGCTCCCTCCGTATTCGCCACGGATTGCTGTCCGCGAATCCGCGTCCACGCAGCGTCCGCAATGAAATACATCCCCAAAAGAAGCGCAATGATGATAGCGGCAATGAGAATTCGTTTGCCCAAGCCTTCTCCGGAGGAACGTTTTCGCTGCGTTGTTGAGTGGTGTGAACTGGCCGACAGGTTGATCGCGTTGATATCGAGGCCGCCCATCCGCAGGTCCAGATTTGTACCCGCAGGTTTCTCTTCGGGCGCATTACCGACAAGGCGGCGCAAACGTCCCGTGATGGACCGGCGTTCCGCTTCAAGACGTTCGCGCTCTTCCGCCTCCAGTTGCGCCCGTTCCTCCATCATGAAGGATTCCAGAGCGTCGGTGACATTACCCGAAACGGTATAGGTGCCCACCTTCTCGCCGCCCAGATCCGCGATGGTATAGGTTTCCTGCTCTTTTCGCGGGCGCCCAACCTCGGCCCCGCAATAGCGGCATCGGATCGCGAGAACACTTATGGGCATGCGGCACACATAACACAGCCGCATCGGATCCTGGCCTATAGGGCTGCCTTCATCCTTATCCACCATCATTTCTAACCTTCTACCATGTGCAAAGCCTTATAAATGCTTATTATGGCCTACAGACACATCCTCAAATCAATTTACAATGTACCATAACGAACTAAATCAATCAACT
This sequence comes from Candidatus Hydrogenedentota bacterium, assembly GCA_012730105.1. GTDB lineage: Bacteria > Hydrogenedentota > Hydrogenedentia > Hydrogenedentales > CAITNO01 > JAAYBJ01. Next base: position 4,252 of record JAAYBJ010000293.1, on the reverse strand, counting down.
GAAAGAAAATTGCCCGAATACGGTTCCCGTCTGGGACTGTCCCGCGCACTGGTGTATCATGTTCCTGCCTGCTTTACCTGGCGCGCCCACTCGGTCAACGCAATGCCGGCGCTGACGGAAGCGTTCAGGCTTGACAAGGCCCCTCCCATAGGTATGGAAACGAAAAAATCCGCCTGTTCCCGCACCAGCCGGCGAATGCCTTCTCCCTCGCTGCCGATGATAATGGCGGTGCGGCCTTTTAGAGGCGCCTCCCACAGGGGTTTGGATGCCGTCGCTTCCAAGGCTGCCACCCAAAATCCCTCCTTTTTCAGTTGTTGAATATCCCGCGCGAGATTGGAGGCCTGAACAAGGTCGACATATTCCACCCCGCCGGCGGCGGCTTTGACAACGGCGGCGTTTACGGGCGCGGCACGGTCTTTCAGGAAAAGCACGCCGCCCGCCCCGAAAGCCGCGGCGCTCCGAATAATGGCCCCGAAATTCATGGGGTCCGTAATACTGTCCAGCGCCAGCAGAACACACTCGGGTTCCTGATGTTTTTCGAGCCAGGCGGATAAGGACAAGACCTGCAACGGCGCTACATGCAATACGACCCCCTGGTGACGCGCACCCTGGGAGATTTTATCAAGCTCTTTTTTGTCCACCCAGGTAATTTTGGTGGCATCAAGGGCGTTCACGATTTCTTCAATACCGACGGCGTTATTATGCAGAAAGGCCTCAAAAACCTCCCGTTTACCCGCATCCAGACAGGCACGGGCGGGGAGCCTGCCCACAACGACTTCACAATGGGGGCCTTTCATTGAAGATCATGCACTTCTTTAAGTTTTTGGGCCCTCAAGGTCAGGTTGTCATTGTCCGGCACTCTTTGATCAATATTGCCCGCACTCGCCACGATCAATTCCTGCAACGTGTTATACGCCTCCTGCATACGGTCCAATTTTTCCAGGCATTTGACCATGCGGTACTTGTTATACCAGTAATTGGCGCCGGAAGCGCCGTAGCGTTCAACGGCCGTCTGCATGATATTCAACGCGCTTTCATAGCGCCATTGGTACAACAGATAGCCGCCGATTCTTGTAAGGCCCGCCTCGTCGCGCCGGTCTTTTTCAGGATCCTGTCCTGGAACGGCCTGCGTATATCGGCCCACCATCCAGTTAATCCCGGGGCTGGAGGCGATAAAACCAATCCCCACGATGACGACAATAATTAGTGGCCATTTGAGTCCGCTAAGGTCCATTGTTCTACTCCTTCTTTTAAAACCCCAGTAAGGAAAGCACACGCGTTGTCAGGTCTGTAAGCAAAGGAATATAGGTCAGATAGGAAACCATTCCCAGCACACACACGATCGCGGCCAAGGTAATCAAGACACCCAGCAATTGCCTCAGCCTGAAACCGACCCCGGGACGATATCCCCTTGTCGGCTCCAAATTTCCAGCCCGCTGGATAAACTGCTCATGTTTCTCTTTGCAGACTTCGGAACAATAGATTCCCTTCGCGCCCGTCAGCCCGCATTGTTTGCATACGGGTTTTCCGCACTGACGGCATCGTCCGATGGCTTCCATGCCTGGATGATTGATACACCCAATTGTTTTTGCTCCCATCATGGCGTCATCTCCTCGAAGCGTTATCAACCCTCTTTACATAATCTAGTCTATCACAAGAATCAGAAAAATACTACTGTTTGACCTGAATTAGGTTCCGTCCCCATGACTTCATGCCAGAATCACATCGATACGGTGTGCGCCTCGTTTCGCAGGGGAAAAGAGCGGCAGAATAGGCCCGAACGCCTCACTGATTGCGAATTTCCGCTGCGGCGAGCACAACGCCCTCCGCGTCATAAAACGCCGCCCACTGACCGGGGGTAACGGACCGCTGGGGCGTGTCCAGGCGGACTTGCGCCCCGTCGGGCAAGGGCGTCACCAGGCAGGGAGCGGCACGGTGCTTATACCGGATTTGCACTTCAGCGCGAAAGGCTGCGACCTGTGGCAGGATGGCTCCCCAGAACAAGGGCCCTGTCCGAAACACATCGCACAAAGACGTTTCCACAAAGCCGACGTAAACCGTGTTCTCCGCGGGTTCCAGGCGAACCACATACAGGGGCCTCTCGGCGCTGATGCCCAGTCCGTGACGCTGCCCGATCGTGTAGTGGTGAATGCCGGCATGGGTGCCCAGCACCTTGCCCTGCAGGTCTTTGATCAACCCCGGCGCTCCGGCGCCGCCCCGAGATTCCACCATGGCGGCATAGTCGTTGCCAGGGACAAAACAGATTTCCTGGCTTTCCTTGCTTGCGCCGATGGACACGTCTATCTTTCCGGCGATATTCCGCGCCTCCACCTTGCTCAGTCCGCCCAGCGGGAAACAGGCATGGCGCAATTGCGCCTGGGTCAGGGGCGCCAAGACATAACTCTGGTCCTTGGGAAGATGGACCGCCCTGTGCAGGGCCAGTCGCCCGTCCCGCACAGCCAGTCGGGCATAATGCCCCGTGGCGACATAGTCATGCCCCAGCCTGCGCGCCTCTTTAACCAGCAGGCCGAATTTGATCATGCGGTTGCAGCGTATGCAGGGATTGGGAGTGCGTCCGGCCGCATACTCCCGCACAAAGCGGTTAACTATGTGATAGTCAAACGCCTCCGCCACTTCAACCGTTTTATGGGGAATATTCAGGGCGTCACAGATACGGCGCGCATCCTCGGCCGTCTTCGTATCACAACCGGGGGTTCGCAACATGCGCAGGGTAAGCCCCATACAGGCATAACCGGCTTCCACCATCAGTACGGCTGACGCGGCGCTGTCCACACCGCCGCTCATGGCGATTGCTACCCGGTCGTCCCGAGGAGGCATGCGGTTTTCAAGGATGTTTTCTTCTTGAAGCATGCGGGTAGTATTACCCATGCTTCATCGTTATGTCCAGCGTTGCTCCCTGGACGCATCCCTGCCCGGGCCCTACATGCCGACCACGTAAAGCCGACAAGCCTTCCACATGGAATTCCGCCCTCCGGAAAGGGGTATACTGCAGGCAGACGGCCTGCCCGACCGAACCCGTGTCCGGCGGCCTTTTCAGAAACGCAATACAAGGAGCCTGCCATGTTGACGACCCTGCTGTTCCTGGCTTTACTCACCGCCACGACCTCGTTTATTTCACCAACCACAAACGTGCCCGCCGTATCCCTCCTGGACGAATCGGGTGGCCCGGTTTCGGAAGCCGACCAGACCAAGGCGCCGTTGTTGCATCTCTTCCCGATATCAGGGGCGAAGGCGCCCTGTCCCGCGGTCATTGTCTGCCCCGGGGGCGGCTACGGCGGCCTGGCCATGGGCTACGAGGGCGTAGATCTCGCCCACTGGCTGAACAGCCACGGTGTCGCGGCCTTCGTGCTGGAATACCGCGTCGCCCCCAACAGGCACCCGGTGCCCCTTCAGGACGCGCAACGGGCCTTGCGCCTGGTCCGCAGCCGCGCGGAAGAATGGCATGTGGATCCGGGGCGGTTGGGGATACTGGGGTTTTCCGCCGGCGGACACCTGGTGTCCACGGCGTCCACCCATTTTGACGCAGGCAATCCTGAGAGCGCCGACAGTGTCGCCCGCCAATCCTGCCGTCCTGATTTTTCGATTCTGATCTACCCGGTAATCTCCATGCTGCCAGATTTCGGACATATGGGTTCACGGAACAATCTGCTGGGGCCCGACGCAGACGATTCGCTGGCGGCTTCTTTGAGCAACCAGACCCAGGTGACTGCAGATACGCCCCCTGCGTTTCTTGTTCATTCCACCGGGGACAGCGGGGTATCTTCGGAGAACAGCGTCGCCTATTACATGGCTCTGAGGAAAGCCGGGGTGCCCGCCGAAATGCACATCTATGAACAAGGCGAGCACGGCTACGGTATGGGCAAAGGCGACCCGGCCCTGTCCACCTGGCCTAGCCTTTGTATTCTCTGGATGCAGAAGCGGGGCATCATAACCAAGTAAGGACCGATTAACGTGGGCGTTCAGGGCTCGTTACGAAATTGTATTTCGTAACGGAATTGCATGCGAAGTTGTGCTTCGAGACCCCGCGCAGTAAACTCTGATTCAGAGTCCGTACCGCGCCCTTCGCGAAATCAAATTTCGCACCCAAGTACGTTCCCAAGTACAACTCTTGTCATTACCCACAAGTTCCTTCTTCCTTGGCCAGGCGAAACCCTTCAAGCATGACCATCAGTTTAAGCCAGCCGCGCCAAATACTCAACCAGCCTGGCGGGCCGTCTGATTTTCGATTCAG
>JAAYBJ010000292.1 GCA_012730105.1 Candidatus Hydrogenedentota bacterium | reverse complement strand
TTCTGTTTCTGAAAAAAAATGTACCTGTAGGGTGCGAGCGTCAGGCGTTGGCCGACGCTTCATTCTCAAATAAACCTTCCAGCACCTCGAGCAGCACGTTTACCTCAACGCCGTAGGCGTTGCAGACCTGTTCGATGGTTTCAAAGGCGTTGATGTGGCAGTGCGCGCAGCCGCCGAGATGAAACGCGGCAAACACTTCACCCGCCCGGGGGTGCAGTTTCATGGCATCCGCCACGGCCATATCCGGAGAAAAACGGTTACCTTCTGACATGATGGACTCCTTAGTGGTTGATTTTGTGAAAGAAACGCACAGTTTCTGTCAAATATTCCCAACACCGCCGGTAGCATAGCGGAAGCGGAACGGTCCTGTCCAGCGGGCGGACGTGTTTATGTCGGTTTTCACTGCCGCTTTTATGGTTGTTCAGCGAGGTAGAGAGATTTTCGTGCCGCTGTGCGCGCTTTCATAGCATGCGTTTAATACGATCTGGCTCCAGCGGCCGTCTTCTCCGCTGACCGGGGCAGGGGTATTGTCCGTTATCGCTTGGGAAAAGGCTTCCACTTCCGCACGGTACATGTTAACCGGTGTCGGGTTCAGCGATAAGCCGCCGTCGGCGTCGCGAAGCTGATTCGCCTCGTATTCGCCTGAAGCGTATTCCAGCCGCGCCGACATCTTCCCGGATTCGCCTTGCCCGATTGCCCCTTCCGCCAGGATACTGCCCCGGGAACCGTAAAGTTCCAGCCGGTTCAGCGAACTCGCGTCGGGCACATTGAACAGGCAATCCACCATGCCCTTTGCCCCGGATTCAAATTCCAGGAGCACTACCGCCGTGTCTTCGCTGGGGTAGCGCTGCACCAGGTTGCCCGTGACACACTGCACGCTCGTGGCGCGGCCCAGGAACATTTCCAGCAGGTCGATACAATGGCCGCCCATGTCCATGAGGCTGCCGCCCCCGCCCGTCGCGGGGTCCTGACGCCATGCGCCGGGAATGGGCGGATACCAGCAGGACAGCTGCGCTCTTCCCAGCACGGGAACCCCCAGGCGTCCTTCTTTTATCAGCGCAAGCGCCGCCTGGTGCTGGGCGTGAAAACGCATCATGAATCCCGTTCCCAGTTTAACACCCTGTGCCGCGCAGGCGTCCAGCGCGCGGTCGCATTCTTCGATGGTCATGGAAAGGGGTTTCTCGCAGAACACGTGCTTGCCCGCCTTCGCGGCGCGGCATACCTGGTCGCAATGGTTGACGGCAGGCGTTGCGATATAAATCACGTCCGCGTCCGATCCCAGCAGTTCTTCTTCGCTGGTGCAGGCTTGGGCGCCCTGTGCGGCCGCCACTTCGGCATTTGCCTCCGTGTTAATGTCATATACTGCGGTTAGCGTTGCGTTGTCAGCCTTTACGATACCTTCCGGGATGGTTCGGCGCCGGGCGATGCCCGCGGAACCGAGTACGGCCCATTTTATCTTCATGTCAGATTCTCCTTGGCGTTGAATCAGGCGGAGTATGCCTCGATTACCTTTTTGATGCCCTCGGCGATGCCGTGCATGTGCGTTTCTTCATAGGTCGGGAAGATGAAGGTGATGAACGTCCTTGGCTGGTGCCAGACCGCATTGGGCACTTCCACGTGGGTGTAATCCACCGAGGCGGGGTCGGCATATTCTTTGGAGGTAAAGGGAAAGCCCGACGCTCCGTAGGCCTGGTGCTTTTGGAAGGCGGCCTCGGTATGGCATTGTGGCCAGAATACCTTCCAGCACGGTGCGCCTTCGGCGCCCAGCGCTTTGAGGAAGGTGTCCACGTCGCATGTCATCTTGTCGATATCCAGGGTGATGGGGAACACGTACCAGCCGTTTTGTCGTTCCGGCGTGTTCACAGGCAGGTGCAGGATCTGCGGAATGTCCGCGAGCGCCTCAAGCAGGATGCCTGCGTTGCGGCGGCGACGTGGCATGTTCCAGTTGTCCATGCGGTCCAATTCGGCCAGGCCGATGGCGGACTGCATTTCGGTCATGCGGTAGTTGAAACCGACTATGTTGTGGATGTACGGCAGTTTCTGTTCCATTTCCAGCAGGCGCAAGCGTTCGCGCACATCGTACCCGTGGTCGCGGAAACTGCGGCAGCGCCAAGCCACTTCTTCGTCGTCCGTGGTGACCATGCCGCCTTCGCCGCCTGTGGTAAATGTCTTGTTCTGGCAGAAGCTGCAGGCGCCGACATGGCCTATGGACCCTGTCTTGCGTCCCTTATAGGAACCGCCAAAGGCCTCCGCGTTGTCTTCGATGACATAAAGATTGTGGGCTTTCGCCAGTTCCAGGATGGGATCCATATCCGCGACGTTGCCGTATAAGTGAACAGGCATGATAGCCTTGGTCCGGGGCGTAATCAGCTTTTCAATGCTTTCCAGGCTGATGCAGTGGTCGTCACGGTTGACATCGGCAAAACGTGGTACCGCGCCCGCCTGCACGATTGAAAAGGAACTGGCGATAAAGGTGTAACTCGGCACAATCACTTCATCGCCCGGTCCGATATTCAGACCCGCAAGGGCGGTGTGCAGCGCGCTGGTGCCGTTGGTAGTGCTGATCGCGTATTTGGACCCTTGCCACTCGGCAAAACGCTTTTCAAATTCCATGCCCCGGGTTCCGGTCCAGTAATTGACCTTGCCGCTGCGCAGCGTGTCCGTTACCTTGGTGATGGCGTTGTCGTCCAGGCATGGCCAGGGGGGCAGGGGCAGGTCGAGGGCCTTGGGACCGCCGTGAATCGCTAATTTGTCTGACATTGTCTCGTCTCCTTCGTTGGGAAAAGTGATGTTTTAAAACCTCACAGGTCTTGGTACCTCACACTAATTTATGTGATCAAAAAAAACAGGTCTGAAAAATATTCTTGCTGCTAAGGGTTTCAGCCTCGCTGGAACGGCTACACCATTTCCTGCAGGGGCAGTTTTACCGGTTGTTTCGTCTCGTAGCATTGCAGCGCCGCGAAAACGATCGAGTGGGTGTGTACGGCGTCCGCCAGATTGCAGTGGGATTCCCGGTCGTTCAGGATGCACTCCACGAAATGGTCCATTTCTCCCTGGAAGGGATGATGCTTCACATCGCTGCTCACGGGCTGAATGCTCGGGATGGTGACCCAGTCGTTTTGCCCGGGGAATTTGTGCGACCAGATGCGGTTGTCCTTAATGGTGCCCCGCGTGCCGAATACCTCCACAGGGAAACCGTAGGGCATGATACAGCCGTAGTTCGTAGATACTTTACCCAGCGCCCCGTTGCTGAACTTGATCAGCACCACTTCCAGATCGTCGTATTCCAGGGGCGGCGCCTTTTTCCAAGTGTTGGCGAAATAATCATACTCGACTTCGAGACCTTTGCGGTACCCGCCGGAGTAAGCGAAGACCTCCACCGGCACGGCGGCGGCGTTCGGATCCTTCGAGGCGAACCAGCGACACGCATCCAGGGCATGGCAGCCGGCCACGAGCATGGCGCTCACGCCCAGCGCCTTGGTGCGCCCCTCTTCATACCCCGTCCACCAGCTGGCGATGTCATGCTGGTAGTCAGTTTCCGTGTAAAAGACGTCACCGATGGCATCGTCCGCAATCAGCGATTTCAGTGTGGTGAAGAGCGGATTCCAGCGCAGCACGAAACTGACCACGGTCTTTACACCGGCCTTGTTGACTGCGTCCGCCATGGCGCGCATGTCTTTAGGATTGTTCGCGACGGCTTTTTCAATGACGATATGCTTGCCCGCCTCGGCGGCGGCGATGGTGTTTTCCGGGTGCAGCTGCTGGGGCGTGCATACGGACACAATGTCCACGCCTTCATGGGCGAGCGCTTTTTCATAATCGGTATAAAAGGCGATGTTTTCCAAGCCGGCCTCTTCGGCCCGTTTCCGGCAACTTTCCAGCCGGCGGCTGGATATGGCCACCACCTCCGTGTGGGGATTCTGGTTGAATGCCTTGATATGCTCCCCGGAAACCCATCCGGCGCCGTGTATCAACACCCCGAGCTTCTTCTCTGCCATAATACAATCCTTTCCATAGAGGGTTATTTAGCCCATTTTAACGGAAGCGGGTCTACTCTTCAACTTTGGACGGCAAAGCCCTGCCCGTTCAAGAAGCGAAGTAAAACGGACAACTATAAACTCCAGCCGTCACGAAAATGGGAGTTAAGAAAGCAATCCGCCTCGGGATCGTTTGTAAATTTCAGGGACGGGGCATCCCAGTGGAGTTTCTTGTCGCTCCGTATGGCGGCGTTACCGAGCAGGATGATTTCGGTCAGAGGGCCGCTGTAATCGAAGTTTGCGGCGGCCGGCTCTCCGCCCTTGCAGGCCCGTACCCATTCCTTGTAATGCCCGATGGAACGGGGTAGCGACTGCGGCGGCTGTTTATAGTCCCGCATCCGTGAATCGGGAAGCAGTTGGGGGTTGCTGCCGTAACAGCCGCATATAAGTTTGCCTTTGTCGCCGACGAACAATACCCCGCCGTCACCATCTCCCATATTTCGGCCCGGTTCCAACTCGTCCGGGCGGGGCGGCATCAGGCCGCCGTCATGCCAAGTCAGGTCGACCGGAGGCAACCCGTCCCGTGAAGGGAAATGCCAACGCACCACTGCTGCTGCTGTCGTGCTTTCCGGGTGTAGCGCTCCTTTGGCCAGTTCCATGCCGTGGGGCGTGGCCCGGGAAGGAAGCCTTGCTGAACTGGCCTCCACCGTGTCGGGGCTGCCCAGCCGCAGCGCCCAGACCACCGGGTCGAGGATATGGCATCCCATGTCGCCCAGGGCGCCGGAACCGAAATCCCACCACCCGCGCCAGATGAAGGGCAGATAAGCCGGATGATAGGGGCGCTCCGCCGCCGGTCCCAGCCAGCGGTCCCAATCCAGCCCGGCCGGTACCGGGGGAGTGTCCTCGGGGCGGTCAATGCCGTACGGCCACCAGCCGCCGGGCCGATTAGTCCAGGCGTGCACTTCCCGGACGGAACCGATGGCACCGTCCCAGATCCATTCGCAGAGCAGGCGGATGTCTTCCTTCGCATGGCCCCAATTGCCCATCTGTGTGGCGATGCCCGCCTGCCGCGCGGCTTCGGTCAT
>JAAYBJ010000291.1 GCA_012730105.1 Candidatus Hydrogenedentota bacterium | reverse complement strand
TGGCGCCTTTGGCGCAACCGAAACGCAGCATCTCAGTCAGAAACAAACACGTGAAACACACCCGTATCAACGTATTTATCGTTTCATTATAAACAACCTTAAGCAGCGTCATTCCGGTTTTTTCGCGATCTTTGGCCAGCATCGAAGAACGGTACTGTACAACGCGAAAAAGACCGGAATCCAGATTCGTCCCGCTGCAATAAATGCCCTTTTCCCATCTTAAAAAATACATCTGACACGATCTGTTCCTTACACGCGGCTTCCAAAGATAGATTCCGGTCTTTTCGCGGCCTGGCACACGCTTCGATACCTGTCTTTTCCCCACCGCGAAAAACCGGAATGACGCGTTGTTTTTGGGTCTTTGAGACAAATCAAAACATGGCACTCTTCTCGGTTATCTATACTTAAAACAGAACGCATAATTATTTGTCAGCGAAATGGCCCTAAGCGATTTTTCTGCCTGTCGGCTTGCCCGTATGTCCTCGTGAAAAAAAATTTCGGAAAAGCTTGACACGGCCCTTTTTTTTGGGTATAATACGAGAAAATCTTCTCGATAAGAAGTTCTCGATAAATAGTTCTCGAATAAAAGCCGCATGAAATCGCACTAACCAACGCCAAACCAATAGGATACCTTAACACCATGACGCCACAACCCAAAAACAGCGCAATTAAAGGTATTCCGGAACCGACCTTGCGGCGGTTGCCCAATTACTGCCAAGTACTGCATCGACTCGCCCGGGAAGGGGTGGCACGCGTGTCCTGCACCCAAATCGGCAACGAACTGAATCTGGATCCCACCCAGGTGCGCAAAGACCTGGCGCTGGCCGGGGCGGTCGGCCGGCCCAAGGTCGGCTACGAAACGGAAGCCCTTTTCCAGCAGATGGAAGATTTCCTGGGCTGGAACAACGCCCGCGACGCCGTGCTGGTCGGCGTGGGCAGTCTGGGCACCGCCCTGCTGGGTTATCGGCCCTTCAACCGCTACGGTGTCAACATCGTCGCCGCCTTCGACACCAATCCGATGAAACAGGGTTCGGAAGTGCACGGCATTCCCGTATTCCCCCTGTTGAAACTGCCGAACCTGCTGGAACGGATGAAGGTGCATATCGGCATTCTCACCGTACCCGCGGAACAGGCCCAGCCGGTGTGTGATCTTATGATCATGACCGGGATACGGGCGCTGTGGAACTTTGCGCCCACCGCGCTCACAGTCCCTGACGGCATCATCGTACAGAACGAAAACCTGTTCAACTCGCTGGGCGTGCTGTCCAGCAAACTGACGGCGCTGCTGCGCGGTGAAGACAAGAAAGACCGGGCAAGGCAGGCACGCCGCCAGGAGACGACATCATGAACGCGCGCCACACCATCATCATCTGCATGGGCAGTTCCTGTTTCGCCCGGGGCAACCGGCGCCTGCTGCCGATGATTGAAGAATTCCTTGTGGAGCGGGGCCTGAAGGACCTGGTGGAGATCACGGGCAGCCGCTGTGAAGGGCGCTGCGCGGACGGACCCAACCTGGTGATCGACGGGACACGCTATCCTCATGTGGACGAGGGCATGTTGTTGGATCTTTTGGAAAACCATTTTGTCAGGGAAACGGGAGTGTGATCATGGAACGGCAATTTCCGATATACACCGCGGAGACCGCCTGCCAGGACTGCTACAAATGCCTGCGGCAGTGCCCGGTGAAGGCCATTCGCGTGGAAAACGGACACGCCAGGGTCACCCCGTCGCTATGCATCACCTGCGGCTCCTGCGTGGAAGTATGCCCCGCCCACGCGAAAAAAATCCGGAACGACCTGAGCCGGGCCCGGCACCTCCTGGGCCGTGGCGGCGCAGTGTATGCCTCATTGGCCCCCTCGTGGGTCGGCGAATTTCCCGGCGTGCCCGCGACCCGCATGGTCGCGGCACTGAAACGCCTTGGCTTTGCCGGTGTGAGCGAAACCGCCCTGGGCGCCCAGGAAGTGTCGGCGACCGTGGCACGATCGCTGGCCGCCGGAACGCCGGGCATCCATATTTCTTCAGCCTGCCCGGCCGCGGTGTCGCTGGTGCGCAAGTACCTGCCCGTCCATTCGCCCGTGCTTACCCAACTCCATTCGCCGGTCCTGGCCCATTGCGCCCTGCTGCGCAGGCAGTTCGGCCCGGACATACGCATCCTTTTTTTCGGGCCGTGCATTGCCAAGAAAAATGAGGCGGACACGTATCCGGAGTTGCTGGACCTTGCGTTGACTTTTGAGGAACTGCGCGAGTGGTTCACCCTGGCGGGAATCACGCCTGCTCAAACCACAGCGGCGGGGGACGCGTTTGTCCCCGAAACCGCCGCGGAAGGCGCCCTGTATCCCATCGAGGGCGGCATGACGGAGAGCATCCGCCTCCTGGGTGATTACAGCCACGTGCGCTTTGTCACCGTCTCGGGCGTTGACAATATTCGCAAGGCCCTTACAGGTTTGGACCCGGCGACCCTGGAACACCCCGTGTTTGTCGAGGCGCTGGCCTGCGAGGGCGGCTGCATCGGCGGCCCCTGCGCCACGGCGCCTGCGCCGACGCTGGCAAAACGCATGGAAGTGGAAGATCGCGCGCAAACGCCGCCCGCGCCGGTCGCACGCACACCCCGGGTGGATATTGAGCGGGTGTTGGCCCCCGAAGCGGCGAATATCCCTGAACCGGATCCGGTCCGAATCCAGGACGCCCTGCGCCAGATTGGAAAGAAACGCCGTGAAGATGAATTGAACTGCTCGGGCTGCGGGTACAACAGTTGCCGTGAATTCGCCGCCGCCCTGGTGGCCGGTTCGGCCGAGCCGTCCATGTGCGTGTCCTACATGCGCGACCTGGCCCACAAGAAAGCCAACGCGCTCCTGCGTTCCATGCCGTCGGGCGTGGTCATCGTAGACGCCGACCTGCGTATCGTCGAATGCAATGAGCGCTTCGGGCGCATGTTCGGCGAAGAGGTCTCGGAAGTTTACGACGCCTGCCCCGGCCTCAAGAATTGTTCGCTGGAGAAGGTGCTGCCCTTCGCCGACATGTTCCGCACCGCGTTGACCTTTGACCGCGAGGTTCATTACGACCATTACCGCGACGGGAACCGCCTGCTGAACATCACCATTTTCACGCTGGAGCCCGGCCAGGTCGTCGGCGCGGTCATCCTGGACGTGACCCGGCGCGAAATGCAGCGCGACCAGATCGCCCAGCGCGCCCAGGAAGTGATCCGCCGCAATCTTTCCACGGTGCAGGAAATCGCCTGCCGCCTCGGCGAACACATGGCCGACACGGAAATCCTGCTGCGCAGCATCGCCGAAGGCTATGCCGCGGACAACGGCCATTTCCCCCTCGACGGCCGGGACAGGGAGGGCGCGCCATGACCAGCATGCCCCTGTTCCTGGAAGTGGATCATGTCCAGTGCCGCAAACACGGCCAGGACATCTGCGGCGACGCCTTCAAGTCGAAGCGGCTGGACGACGGCGCGCGCGTGCTGGCCGTGCTTTCCGACGGCCTGGGCAGCGGCGTGAAGGCGAGCATACTGTCCGGCATGACGGCCGCCATGGCGCTCAAGTTCACCGCGAGCAACATGGATTTCATCCACTCGGCGGAGATCATGATGGACGCCCTGCCCGTGTGCCAGGTGCGCAAAATCAGCTACGCCACCTTCACCATTGTGGACTGCGCGCTGGATGGACGCGCCCGGATTATCGAGATGGACAACCCGGAAACCCTGTTTCTCCGGTGCAACAAGGAACAACCCCTGCGGTACCGCAAGATGGTATCCCCCAAGTGGCAGGACCGCGTGCTGCGCGTCGCGGAAACGGACACCCTTCCCGAGGACCGCGTCGTGCTTGTGTCGGACGGCATCACCCAGGCGGGCATCGGCACGAAGGCCTGGCCCCTGGGCTGGCGCGAAGCGGGAGTGAACGCCTTCGTGACGCAGCTGCTGAACGAGAACCCGGAACTGTCCGCACACGCCCTGGCGGAACGGGTCATCCGCGAGGCCCTGGAGAAGGAACCACGACGCACCGCCCAGGATGACATGACCTGCGGCGTGATTTATTTTCGTCGGCCGCGCAACCTGCTGTTGCTGACCGGACCGCCCTACGACAAGAGCCGCGACGCGGAATATGCCCGGAAACTCGCGGAGTTTGCAGGGAAAAGCGTCATATGCGGCGGCACGACAGCGGGCATTATCGCCCGTGAACTCGGGCGTGAAATACGAATGGATCTGAAAAGCCTGTCCGACGACATACCGCCGCTTTCCGTCATGGACGGCGTGGATCTCGTGACCGAAGGCATTCTCACGCTGACCCGGGCGGCGCGGATGCTCGAAGAGCAGAAAACGCTTCCCGCGCACGACCCCGCCGCGCGCCTGGCGTCCGTGTTGCTCGAAAGCGATGTCATCGAGTTTGTGGTCGGCAGCCGGATCAACGAGGCCCACCAGGATCCGAAACTTCCAATGGACCTGGAAATACGGCGGAACATTGTGCGCCGCCTTGCCGGGGTTCTTGAGAAGAACTACCTGAAAGAAACCAGCATCACCTGTATTTAAAACCCTAAACGCGCATCCCCGAAATGATGTCCCAGGAGTTACAACAGCCATGAAACAAACAACAACCCGACAGTTCGAAAAGATCTGCGAGATTCTCGACCGGTACGAACGAAAACCGGCGAAACTCATTCCCATCCTGCAGGCGGTGCAGGCGGAATACCGCTACCTGCCCAAGGAAGCGCTGGCCTACGTGGCCACGGCCCTGGGCCTGTCCCCGTCCAGCGTCTTCGGCGTGGCGACCTTCTACGCCCATTTCGCGCTGACGCCCAAGGGCAAGTATGTCGTGCATGTCTGCGACGGCACGGCCTGTCACGTGAAGAACTCCGAAAGCCTGCTGGCCGCCATCCGTAAAAAACTGGCTCTGAAAGAAGGCAAAAACACCACGGACGACCTGCTGTTCACGGTGGAGACCGTATCCTGCCTCGGCGCCTGCGGCCTGGCCCCCGTGATGGTGGTTAATGAGGTCGTCCACGGCATGATGACCCCGGCAAAGTGCGATGAAGTATTGGACAAGATCCTGGAAAGTGAGGCAACCCAATGACAACCGCGACAATCGCCATACCAGATTTGACGGAAACCGCCGCACACTACGCGGACCGTATCGCCCGCGTTAAACGGCGCATCATCATTTGCGCGGGCACCGGCTGTGTGGCCGGCGGCGCGCTGCAGGTGCGCGACGCCTTTTCCGAACAGCTTCGCGCGATGGGGCTGAACGTGGTCACCCGGCTGGAAGGGGAAGACGCCGCTACACCCGACGGAGCCATTGATATTTACCTCTCCAAGAGCGGCTGCCAGGGATTCTGCCAGATGGGGCCCCTGGTCACCATTGAACCCGAGGAAATCCTGTACACGCGGGTGACGCCGGACGATGTGGCCGAAATTATTCAAACAACGCTTGCCGGCGGCGAGGTTGTAGAACGCCTGCTGTACCGCCATCCCCGAACCGGCGAGCACTGCAAGGGAAAGGACACCATCCCCTTCTACCAGCGGCAGACCCGGACAGTGCTCAAGGAATGCGGCATGCTTGATCCGGAAGATATCGCCGAATACGTGCATCACGGCGGCTATGAGGCGGCCCGGCGCGCCGTGTGTGACATGCAACCGGAGGAGGTCTGCGCCCTGATTCTCGAATCCGGCTTGCGCGGACGGGGCGGCGGCGGCTTCCCCACGGGGCGGAAATGGGAACTGACCCGGGTGCAGCCCGGCGATGAAAAATATGTCATCTGCAACGGCGACGAGGGCGACCCGGGCGCGTTTATGGATCGCAGCGTCATGGAAGGCAATCCCCACGCCGTTATCGAGGGCATGTTGATTGCCGCGCGGGCCATCGGCGCCCATGAAGGGTATGTGTACGTGCGCATGGAATACCCGCTGGCGGTGAAGCGCCTCAACCGGGCCGAACAGGCCGCCCGCGAATACGGCGTGCTCGGGGAAAATATCTTCGGCAGCGGATTCAACTTCACCCTGCATATCATGGAAGGGGCGGGCGCTTTTGTCTGCGGCGAGGAGACGGCGCTTATCGCCTCCATCGAGGGCAAGCGCGGCATGCCCATGCCCAAACCGCCCTTCCCCGCGCAGAGCGGGCTCTGGGGAAAGCCGACGGTCATCAACAATGTGGAAACCCTGGCGAGCGTGCCGCTTATCGTGCGGCACGGCGCCGCCCAATACCGCGCCCGGGGCACTGAAAAATCGCCCGGCACCAAGACCTTTGCCCTGACCGGACACGTGGCGAACACGGGTCTCATCGAGGTGCCTTTCGGCGCCACCCTCCGCGAGATTGTGTACGAGATCGGCGGTGGTGTCACAGACAACAGCGGCGCCGTCTCCGGCGAGCCCTTCAAGGCCGTCCAGATTGGCGGCCCTTCCGGGGGCTGCCTGGTCGAGGAACATGCCGATCTGCCCCTGGATTTCGACTCGCTGGGCAGCGTCGGCGCCATGGTCGGCTCCGGCGGCCTCGTGGTCATGAACAACAAGACCTGCATGGTCAGCGTGGCCCGGTTCTTCATGCAGTTCGCCCAGAACGAGTCCTGCGGCAAGTGCGTGCTCTGCCGCGAGGGCACCCGGCAGATGCTCATGCTGCTCGATGAAATCATCGCGGGCGAGGCGGACGCGAAAACCCTGGAAATCCTGGAGCAGACGGCCCGGGCCGTCAAGATCGGTTCTCTCTGCGGACTTGGCAAGACCGCACCCAACCCCGTTCTCTCCACGCTGCGGTATTTCCGGAAGGAATACGAAGCCCATGTCTTTGAAAAACGCTGCCCCGCGGGCGTGTGCAAGAACCTCTGCGCACCCGTCATACTGGCCGAGAAATGTATCGGGTGCGGCGTATGCGCGCGGAAGTGCCCCGTAAACGCCATCACCGGAGAAAAGAAACAACCCCATACCATTCACCAGGAACAGTGCATAAAATGCGGCGCGTGCATTGAAAGCTGCCGCTTTGACGCCATCGTGCAGGGAGCCATACTATGAACACCACACCAGACACCCCGAAACCCGCAACCATGATTATTGACGGGCGTGAACTGCCGCTGGAAGGCGAGCGTAACGTGCTCGAGGTCGCGCGCAAAGCCGGCATCGACATACCGACCTTCTGTTACCATTCCGAGTTGAGCGTGTACGGCGCGTGCCGCCTGTGCCTGGTGGAAATCGAGGGCCGCGGCGTGCAGGCGTCGTGTTCGATCGTTCCCGAACCGGGCATGCAGGTCCGCACCAATACCAAACAGGTCCGCGACATCCGCAGGATCGCGCTGGAACTGCTGCTGGCCAACCATGACATGAACTGCCCCACCTGCGCGCGCAGCGCCACCTGCCGGCTGCGCGAGCTTTCGGAGCGCATGGGCATTGACGAAGTGCGCTACAAGCCGGTTCACGAGCGGCAACCCAAGGACAAATCGTCGCTGTCCCTCGTGCGTGATCCCAACAAGTGCGTGCTTTGCGGCGACTGCGTGCGCGCCTGCCGGGAACTGCAGGGCGTCGGCGCCATTGATTTCGCCTTCCGCGGCGCGCACAGCGCCGTGCTGCCCGCTTTCGGCCAGAACCTGGACACCGGGGAATGCGTGAACTGCGGCTTGTGCGCGTCGGTGTGTCCCACGGGCGCGCTGACGCCCCGGCCCGAAATGGACGCGGTCTGGGCCGACCTCGACGACCCGGACAAGGTGGTGATCGCCCAGCTGGCGCCGGCCGTGCGCGTCGGACTCGGTGAATATTTCGGCATGAAGCCGGGCAGCATCACCACCGGCCAGGCTGTGGCGGCGCTGCGCGCCATCGGCTTCGACAAGGTGTACGACACCTCCTTTACCGCCGACATGACCGTGCTGGAGGAAGGCGAAGAATTCCTGCGCCGTTTCAGCGACGGAGGCCCGCTGCCCCTGTTCACTTCATGCTGTCCCGCCTGGGTCAAATACGCCGAGCAGTTCCATCATGAGCTGCTCCCGAACCTGTCCAGCTGCAAGTCGCCCCAGCAGATGTTCGGCGCGGTCGCGCGAAAAATGCTGCCGGAACAGATGAAACTAGAAGGCAAAGAACTGGTGATCGTTTCGGTCATGCCCTGCACGGCAAAGAAATTTGAGGCCAAGCAGGATAAATTCATTCACGACGGCGTGCCCGAGGTAAACCATGTCATCACCACAACGGAACTGGGCCAGATGCTGCGCCAATGCGGCCTGCAACTGGACACGCTCGAACCGGAATCCTTTGACATGCCCTTGGGATTCAAAACCGGCGCCGGCGTCCTCTTCGGGGTATCCGGCGGCGTTACCGAGGCCGTGCTTCGCTACGCGGTTGAAAAAATGCGGGGAACACCCCTCGAACAGGTGGACTTCAAGGAAGTCCGCGGCGAGGCCGGGCTGCGCGAGGCCGTTATTACCGTGAACGGCGTGGAGCTGCGGCTGGCCATCGTGAACGGCCTGGCGAACGTCAAGACCGTGGTCGAAAGCATCCAGAACGGCGCATGCCCCTACCACCTGGTCGAAGTCATGGCCTGCCCGGGCGGATGCGTCGCCGGGGCCGGCCAACCCCATGCGCCCGGCCCGGAAGTCCGCAGGCAGCGCGCCAGGGCGATTTACCACAATGACAAGGGGCTCGAACTTCACAAGGCCCAGGAAAATCCGGAACTGGCGCGATGCTACCGGGAGCATTTTGGCGAAGTCGGCGGCCATGCCGCGCACGACGCCCTGCACACGGAATACCAGCACCGGCGCCGTCTTCACGAGCTGAACCTCGAAATCATCGAGGGACAGGAAGCTGAGAAGATCCCGGTGCAGGTGTGCGTAGGTACCAACTGTTTCCTCAACGGATCTCAGGAACTCCTTCGTAAACTGACACGTTATGTGGAAAACAAAAACCTGGAAGACCGCGTCCATCTCAGCGCCACGTTCTGCATGGAACGCTGCGGCCAGAGTCCGAATGTGCGCGTGGGCGACACCCACCTGGAGCGGTGCACCTTTGACGCTGCCCGCGCCGCGCTGGACGAAAGACTGGCCGGTATCATGGCAACAGTACAATAACGGGAGCATACCGCCGTCTCCTTTTCACGGCGCTGTCCGTGTTTCCATACCTGCCGGCCTGAACCACCCGTTCAGGCCGGTTCTTTCATACCTTTGAAAGCGATGTCCGCCGAACCGTCTGAAACGGACTCCTCTGCAGAACAGGACAAGAATATCGACGGTCCACCCTTTGCGGGTTTGTGGGGCTCCAAACCGCGCAACCCGAATAAAAGAAGAGTTGATTTTATCAAGATCATTCTGAAACAATTACAATTCTACGAAACGTGATTTTTTTGGGACGGGACAAAACGCGGAGAAGATTCGTTGAATCAACACAGGAAAGGAGGGATGATTTCTAATTGACCGTGATTTAAAGCGGCGAATCTCCGTGAACGTATAGGTGCGATATAATCATGAATTCCATACATCGAGGAGATTGTTTTATGCGTATTTCAACCTTGACAGTTGTTCTGCTGGCCTGCCTCTGCTGCGTCACGGCGATGGCGGAACTGCAGAACGTGGAACTGGGCGGCAGTATTCGCATCCGCGGCAATTACTACAACATGGATTCCATGGGTGATTACAGTTTTGTGGAACAGCGGACCCGCCTGAATGTGAAAGCGGATTTTACCGACGATGTATCCGCCTTCATCGAATTTGACTATTATGATTTTTGGGGCGAAGATTTTCGTTCCAATTATCTGACAGGTTCGGACTACCGCTCCGGGCTCAACACCGTCAACCTCTACCAGTCCTATATCGACGTGCAAAATCTCTGGGGCACCCCGCTCAGCCTGCGCGTCGGCCGCCAGGAATTCCGCCTGGGCGCGGCCTTCTTTATCGGTACCGATGAGTCCTCAGCCTTCTTCACCGGGATGTCCTTCGACGCCATCCGCCTGACCTATGCCACCGATCAGCTGATGATCAATGCCGTTACGGCCAAGACGGTCGAACAGTATGGCGATTTTCTCGAAGATGACGCCGACCTGTTCGGTACCTATTTGAGTTACATCGGCATCGAAGATGTTTCCTTGGACGCCTACTGGCTCTATGTGCGCGACCGGGTCGGCGCCATCGGAGACGAGGTGGATCTGCACGTGCTCGGCCTGCGCGGCGCGGGCGTGGTGGGCGGCTTTGACTTCGAGGCGGAAGTGGCCTACCAGTTCGGCGATGTGGACGGCATGCCGTCCGCCTGTCCCCTTGGCTTCGGCGACGCCGATGTGGGCTTTGACGAGTTCGGTGTGAACCTTGAACTGGGATATACCTTCGACACTGCCTGGCAGCCCCGGCTCTTCGCCCGCTTCGCCTACCTGGGTGGCGGCGATCCCGACAACTCCTGCTGGTCGAACGATTGGGACCTGCCCTTCATGCGCCTGACTTCAGACATCAAGTACAGTGAATTTCTGGACAACGACCCCTCCTCCGTGTACAAGGCGGCCCTCTCCAATGTGCTGTTCTACAGCCTGGGCATGCAGGTCATGCCCACCGAATGCCTGGAACTGAAGATGGTCGTATCCTATTTTGACGTGGATGAGGAAGCGTGCGGCGCCGATTCCGAACTGGGTTGGGAAGCCGGGCTCTATGCCAACTACCAGTACAGTGAAGACCTGGCCATCCGGGCCGGGTACGCTCATTTCTTCGGCGATGACGGCCTGGAAGGCAACATGATCCTGGCCAGCGGCCTCGAAGCCTGGAACGGTGACCGTGACGATGACTATGATTACCTGTTCCTCGAAACGGAACTCAAATTCTAGGTTTTTCTTCTGGATAATTCTTGTGCCCGTCGGCTTAAAGCCGGCGGGCACTTTCACTATCGGCACGGGTATACTGCAAAAAAAATGCAATACATCTTTCCACCGTGCCATGGTATACTTTAAACGGTGAATAGGAAGGAAACCTTAGTCGTAGAAATTGCCATTTGTAATCATATAGGTATCTTATATTAGGCGAAGCAAGTGTGAGGGGCTAGCGCAATGGCAAAGGTTTTGTTTATTGATACGGATGAACAGTATGCCCGTTACTTATGCGGTCATTTAACAGGGGCGGGGCATGCCTGTTTCTACAAGAAGACGGGGGAAAATATTCTGGAATTTGTTGAGAAGCATGGCGTTGATGTGGTTATTTGCGAGGCCATGCTCCCGGATGTGTGTGGTTTCGGCATCAGCCGGCGCATCCGCAGCCATGAAAACCATTTCATGATCCCAGTCATACTGCTGTCCACCATGTCGGAGGAGACCGAGCTTCAATACGGGTACACCCAGGGCGTCGACGCCTATCTGACCAAGCCGGTGGATCCCGATGCGCTGGTGTCCTGTGTTTCCCACAAACTCGCCGAAGCGGCTTCCGCCGCGACCAATGATCCCCTTACGGGTTTGTACAGTTCGGGAAGAATCAAGTCCAGCGTTCAGCGCGCCATCACAAAACGCCAAAGTTTTGTGCTGGCGTATATTGAAATGCTGGGCGTGCCGAATTTTGCCCGAATGCACGGGGTGGAACTGCGGGACAAGGCAATCAGGCAGTTGGCAAGACTGCTGACGCATTGGGGGGAAAAATATGGCGAGGGCCTGTTCGAAGCCGGCCATATGGGCGCGGGACATTTCGTATGTATTGTGGAGCCGGACAAGGCGGCCCGATTCTGCAAAGCCCTGAACGAAGAATGGAAGAAGCACCTTCACAAACTGAACCCGGCCGCGAAAACGCATGAAGGGAATGGGGAGAATTTGCGCGCTGACGAGGAACTTCCCGATCTCAGTCTGATGATCTGCGCGACCGGCAGCGGCGTGGTGGGCGCCCATTCCACCCAGGAATACTTTGACACCATTGCGCACCTGCGCAACAAGGCCCTGGCTTCGGAGAAAACCGGCGTTTTCCTCGATCTTCGTCACAAGGTTTAGGGGTTCAACGCATCGCGTCCGCATAAATACATGACAGCCACCGGCGCGGTTCGGGAGCATTTCAACACTCGTTTTTTACGCGCGCCGGAAGCAGCCCCATTTTTTGCTCAAGGTCAGGCTTCCTGATCTCGTCGGAAATGCGTATGGCACTCGTAAACAAACATAAAGACGGAGCAAAAAGGGACTGATGACGAAATAGCCATGACTAACAAATAATCAATGCCCTTTACTGTTATTGGCTATTTCGTTGTCTGTCCCCTTCTTGCGGTCCTATGCGAATATAACTTCAAAAAGAATTCCGAAATAGCATTAAAGAAACTGTCGGGATCAGGAAGTCTGAAACTACGTGATTGTTTTTGGGCCGCGGGCAAGACCCACATCAGCGATTATTGTCCCGTCAAATCCCCCGGCTTCTCCGGAAATCCCGTCACCCCCCGGGAATGGTCGAACTGGTAGATTCGGGTCAACGGCCGCGCCTCAAAGGGAAAGACCTTCAGCGCGCCGTTTTCCAGGGCACGGTCCGCGTTGGGCCGGCTCAAGGCCGCAATGGCCATGTGGCGCATTTGGGCGGCTGTGGTTGGTTCACTATCCAGTCGCTGAATCAGTTCGTTCGGATCTTCCATAAGATTGAACAACTGTTCCCGGCCGCCGTTCGCCATATAAATGTATTTCCATTCATTCAAACGAATCATGAGTTTGAAGAGCGGTGTGCCCGGCGTGCCGTAGAAGGCAATCAGCGCATCGCGGGGAGGCACCCTCCCTTCCGTCATGCCCAGAATGTCCAGGCCGTCCCGGGTCTCCGCCATGCCCGACGCGGCCGTGGCGACGGCGAACAGGTCGGCAAGGCATACCAGTTCCTCGCGACGCACGTTCCCGGGCAGACGCGCGGGCCAACTTACGAGAAAGGGGATATGGCAGGAGGACTCAAAATAGCTTTCTTTCTGCCAGGCATGATGGTCGCCCAGATGATCGCCGTGGTCGGCGAAAAAACAAATCAGGGTATTGTCACCATCCCCCCGAGCCTCTACAGCGTCCAGGATCTTTCCGATACACTGGTCGATATAACTGATTTCTCCGTAATACCGCGCGCGCAGAACACGGGCATGGGAATCATTGATATCCTCCGCCCAGATGGCATGGTTCATCCAGGGGATCTGTTCATCCATATGATCAATCTCAAGACTACCACGTACGGGATTGGGCATGCGGTCGGGATCGTACATGCGGTTGAACGGGATGGGCGGGGCGAAGGGGGGATGGGGCCCCACAAAGGAAACGAACCCGAAGAAAGGCTGCGCGCCCGGCACCTGGATCTGTTCCACGGCCCGGTCGGCCGCCCAGGCCTCCACCCCCGCATGCGCGGGTATCGGGCTCATCTGGGGCATGTAGTACATTTCCGTGCGTTCGCCCATCAGCCCTTCGATAAAATCATACGCCGGGTATTCCCGGGCGATAAAAGATGCGTAAGCATCCCGCTTGCGCTGGTCAGGGCTGCCGTACAGTTCCTCGCTGTGGAGGTGTGTGTCATAGCCCAGGTTCTCTTCCCAGGGCGCGGTATGAAACTTGCCGATGCCGAAGGTGCGGTAGCCTCGCGACCGCAGGGTTCGGGCCAGGTAAGGTCCGCAGCGCTCCTCCATGTTTTCCGGCTGGCCCGGGACCAGGTCCGGGCGCATGTTGGCATAGATGCCCGTGGTCGGCTCGAGCCGCCCCGTGCGGATGGTGTAGCGAGATGCCACACACACGGGACAGGTGGAATAGGCCCGCGTAAACGACAGGCCCCTCCGGACAAGACGGTCCAGGTTGGGCGTGTAAATGCTGCTATTTCCCAGCGCGGCGATCGTGTCGAAACGCTGCTGATCCGTCATCAGGAACAGGATGTTGGGGTGTTGAGAACCCAAGCCATTGCGTTCCCCGGGGTTTTCCGCCGCGGCGGACAAGGCCGCCATACCGCCCGCCATGGTTCCCATGAAAAACCTGCGTGTTAGCTCTTGTGGTGACATCGGCTTTTCCTTTCATCCGGTTAACAGTGTAAATGATATGGCGGACCGGGTAAAAGATCGAAAGTGGAGCCCGTGCGCTTTGTGTGCAGGCCGGAAATCACCCTTATTGAATTCTGACAGCGGAATTTTCCCGCCTTAAGCGTTGCGCCGACTGTAGGGCAGCGTCCAGGGGGCGCTTCCGGGGTGCGCCTAAAATCCAGAAAATGGTCCCATAATTCCCGCAAAACTCATATAAGTTGGAAAGGCTGAAAGAGCCACAGGACATACCGGCGCCAGCGTTATTCTGTTTCGGGAAGGGTGGAAAGAATCGCCCGGAGTTGTGTGGTCAATTCGGGTATATGCGTTTGCGTTACCCGCCAGATGATTTCATCTTCGACCTCTCCATATTCATGGGCAAGGATGTTTCGTATCGCCACTAATTTTTGCCACGGGATTTCCGGATGGTTCTTCCTGATGGAATCGGAAAGATGTTTTGCCGCCTCGCCCAGAATTTCGATGCGTCGCTCAATGGCATACCGTAAATTATCGTCCGCGCAGTACAACGGAAAAGACTTGCCCTCCACCGATGCCGTTATTCCGCTGCATTACTCGAGCATATCGAGCAAAGCACCCCTGTCGCGTTCTTCAGGCAGCATATACCACCCTCGCACTTGACAATATCGCCTTTTTGCGGATTGGATTCTTCAGCCCCCCCTTGGACACCAGGTCAACCTCGCGCTGAAAAAGGTGCTTAAGTTCCTCACGCATATCCACCCAGTCAAACAGATCAAGACCATGCCCGGGGGCAAGTTCAACCAGGATGTCAATATCACTTTCCGGCCTGAAATCATCCCGCAGTACGGAACCAAAAAGGGATAATTCCCGAACGTTCCATTTGCGACAGAACGCCGCTATCGCCGGATTGTCCACTGTAATATGGGGAATTGCTTCCATTCGTGTTGCCTTTAATCCTTATTTTTTCATTATAACATATTAAGCCTGCGCGTATTTTCGGATATATTGCATAATTCCAAGGGTCTATACTTATTAATGATTCGCAACGGATTATGGAAGAAGTATTCCCAACCGTCGGGCGACCGTGACGGAAATCTTTTTACATGAATGAATCTGAATCCGGTTGGGATATTAGTGATGAAACAATGACAGGAGGTCATGGGTTTGATAACGGCATGAAACAGCGACCTTTGGCCTGTATGTATTTTATGCCCCGTAGGGGCTGTATCTATTAGCCCAGGGTTGTGGTACTCCGCTACCCTGGGTAGAATGATGCCCAAACTTGGTTACCCTGAAAGGGTTACGTCAACGCTTTTTTAACACAGCCACGCTGTAATTCCCAAGAAATCAAAGAAGTCCGCCTCAATACAGTAATGACATTGACAGTTGGATCTTCGGAAATATAACCATGGCGCTATTCGGCGCCAAGAGTAACCTGGTGGTCACGGTGTAAGGCGTGTATGCCTTTGATACTGTCCACGTAAGTGCCAAGGACCTGTCCGTCACGACCTACACCTACGATAGGGCCAACTAGTTGAACTCGGGATGCGGAGAGGCGATCCCAAGGGATTCAAAATGGGTAAGGTGATATTGGGAAAAGATGCTGTCTGATCCACCCTTGCGACAGCGGCGTGACGCTATCACCTGAACGATCAGCGCCGCCCTCTGATTCCTCAATACGTATCCCAAGCGAAATAGCGCATATACCCTGCCAGATGGTTAAGAGATAGTATAGTCTCAGGCGTTGCGCCGGCTGTAGGGCAGCGTCCATGGGGCGCGGTACGGGCAGCCGACGAGGGCGTCCGCCTCCGGGTTGTTCGTCACCCGTTCGGTTTCGGCATCCCAATGCACTTCGGCGCCCGTGCGCAGCGCGAGATTGCCCAAGTGCGCCACGGTCGACACGAAATGGCCCACTTCAAAGTTCATGATGGGCGCTTCCCGCGTGCGCATGCAGTCGAGGAAATTGCGCACATGGGCCGGGCGCGCGTCGGCCGTGTTCTCCTTCTTGATGGCTTCCAGGCCCGTTTTCTTGGGTTCCGGGATGAATTCCCAGCCCCCTTCGCGGATGATGACGGTGCCCTCGGTGCCGCAGAACAGCATGCCGTGGGGCTGGCCGCCGGGCCCGAGCCCGCCCACCATCTGGTGTTCGAAAATCAGCATGTAGTCCTTGAACTCGTACAGTGCCGCCTGGGTATCGGGCGTCTCGCTGTTGTCGTCCAGCGCGAATTTACCGCCTGTTGAGCTGACCCGCTTCGGCATCTCATAGCCCATGCCCCACTGGCACACGTTCAGCAGATGCACGCCCCAGTCGGTCATGAGCCCGCCGGCGTAATCCCAGAACCACCGGAAGTTGAAGTGGAACCGGTTCTTGTTGAAGGGGCGCGCCGGCGACGGGCCCAGCCACAGGTCGTAGTCCACCCCCTCGGGCGGCGCCTCGTCCGGCGGGTTGCCGATGCCGCCCAGCCAGTCCAGGTACGCCCATGCGCGCACCATGCGCACCTTGCCCAGTTTGCCGGAATGGACGAAATCAATGGCCTCATTGTAATGCTCGCCGCTGCGCCACTGGGTGCCCATCTGAACCACGCGCTTGTTGTCCTTCGCCGCCTCCACCATGGCGCGGCCTTCGTCGATGGTCTTGCCCAGCGGCTTCTCGCAGTACACGTCCTTGCCCGCCTGGCAGGCATACACCGTCGGCAGCGCGTGCCAGTGGTCCGGTGTGGCGACCAGGATGGCGTCCAGGTCTTTCCGGTCGATGACCCGGCGGAAGTCCTTGACCATTTCCGGCGCACGGCCCCGTCGTCCTTCGATGAGCCGGGCTGCCTCGGCCATCATCGCGTCATCCACATCACAGATGATGGGACACTCTACTTCCTCGTTATGCAAAAAGGTGGCGATGTCGCCGCGCCCCATGCCGCCGCACCCGATCGCGCCGATCAGGATTTTGTCATTCGCGGAAACCGTCTTGTTTCGCCCCGCGGAAAGGGCCGCGCCGCCTAGGGCCGAAGCCGCAACCGCCATCGAAGATCGCTTCAGAAAACCGCGCCGTGTGTCGTCTGACATGACTTTTCTCCCGTTCTTGAATGCCTGTGACCAGAATACCGCGCCAGTATCACCACCATGAATGTATCACAACACACGGAAAGGTGCCAAGAAGTTTTTGAATTCAGAAGCAGGTTTCAAACCAAGGGACATTCAGGACATAAAGGACCGGAAGGACTGTAAAACGATCTGCTGATTGGTTCGTCCTTTGTGTCCCTTGAGTCCTTTCGGTCCTTTCTTTTGACCGTCCTTCCCTTCGTTAACTGCCGTTTTCAGGTTTAAAAAAAGGTGGAAGGTACACATTTTCTTCAAGAATACGGTAGAATTACCAGTAACCATCAAGAGGAAATCCCTAACATGAAGAAATGGCTGCTTATGACCTCCTTAGTTGCGGGAACCGTAATCGCTTTCGGGGAAACCGTTGACATCACCCCGTTCCTGGGCACAAGCTGGTATGGGTTGTACTTCAACGGTGAGAAGGTGGGCTACATGGAGAAGGTGGTGTCCCGGAACGACGCGGGAGAAACGGAGGTGGTCGAGGACGCCCATTTCCGGGTGTCCATGTCGGGGGCGAAGCAGGCCATGCGCATGTACTCGAAACGCGTTTATAACGCCAAGGGCGGGCTGCTCCGCATCGAGATGGAAATGAACGACCCGGCCCAGTCCTCCGTTTTCGTGGCGGTGGTCGAAGGGGACACGTTGAAGATGAACAGCGTTCTCGGCGGCGCCACGCGGGAGGACACCTTCCCGAGGCCGGGTGAAACGCTGCAGGATTCGCTGCGCCACGCCTTGTGGGCGCGGCGCGGGCCGCAGGTGGGCGATGTGGTCAACTTCTCCACCTTCGAACCCATGTACCAGAAGGAAGTGTCCGGCATCAGCCGCATCGTCAAGACGGAAGAGCGCGTGTTCAACGGGGTGCCCACCAAGGTCTACGAAATACAAAGCGTGCTCGACCTGATGGACATCGAATCCACCACGTATGTGACGGACAGCGGCATCACGGTGGAGGACGTCATCTCCGGCGTGTTCACCACGCGCCTCGAACCGGAGGACGCGGCGAAGGATGTGGATTACAGCGTGGACACCATGGTGTCGAACGCGGTGCTGCTGGAGAAGCCCATAGACGACCCGCGCGAGCGGGACGGACTGCACCTGCTGCTGACCGGGCCCCTGCGCGAGTCCCACCTCTTCAATGACCGGCGGCAAACAATGACCCTGGAAAATGAGCGGATCTACTTCCATTCCGTGAAAACGGATCTGGCGCCGCTGCCGGTTCCGGGACTGCCCGTCACCGAGGAGAGCGTGCAGCACTATCTGAAACCCGGCACGTACGTGCAAAGCGACGACCCAAAACTCATTGAAAAAGCCCGGGATATTGTCGGCGATGAAACCGACGCGCTGAAGGCGGCGGGCGAACTGTGCACCTGGGTCAACAAAAACATGCGCAACGT
Source organism: Candidatus Hydrogenedentota bacterium (assembly GCA_012730105.1). Classification (GTDB taxonomy): domain Bacteria; phylum Hydrogenedentota; class Hydrogenedentia; order Hydrogenedentales; family CAITNO01; genus JAAYBJ01. The sequence goes on along the minus strand of JAAYBJ010000291.1, from coordinate 17,837 downwards.
GTTTTCGGCGCGGCTGTCGAACGCCCTGGAAGCCCTGGAAAGCCTGGAGGGCGACTGCACGGAACATACCGTGCTGTTTGTCGGGCTGGCGCGTGCCATCGGCCTGCCCGCGAGGGAGGTTGCCGGGCTCATCTACGTGGCAGGCAGTCCGCCGGGATTTTATTTCCACCAGTGGGCGAGCGTCTGGCTGGGCGACTGGATCGACGTGGATCCCGCGTTCAACCAGTTGCCGGTGGATGTGACCCATATCCGGCTGGCCGAGGGTGATTTGTTCCGTCAGGCGAAGATACTGCCGCTTATAGGACGATTGGGCATTGAGGTGTTGTCGGAACCGCCCGCCCCGAAAGCAGAGCAAAAAACGCAGCCCGACGCAGGGGAACTGGAACACGGCCAAACGGCGCCTATGGAAAGCAAGAGCGAAACCGCGTCGCCCTGAGACCCGGGTTCGGGTCCTGCAGCGTCAATACCGCCGTTGCCGGCGGTTGTATCCGCACACGTGCGCGGGCGTCGACGTCCACCCGCCTATGGAATACCCCTTCGGAAATTATCCCCGCGAAAACCGGACACGGCTTTTATGTCCAGTGGGCCATACATGAATAACGGTCGCGGTAATCTTTGGATTATAATGAGCCGGAAATGAATAAAATACCTCCGGGGCATGTCTAAAGCATATAAAAAAAGGAGTATAGCGTCATGAAGAAGGCAAGTGCTTGGGGATTGCTTTTGGCGCTGACGTCTCTCTTGGGGTGTGTCACGCAGGAAGAGCAGGGGATCATTTCAAACACCGCCCCGAATTTCCGTTACATCGAAGAACAGGCAGTCATGGTGCTTGATTTTGTGGAAGGCAGCCGGGACGCGCTTTCCGGGCAACCGGAGGCGCTATCGCCGCAACTGATGGAGATTGCCGGCAGGATGCGCCTGCATCACCCGGAAATCGCCGCGCTGAAACAACAGGGCTGTCTTGGCGAAACCAGCCGCGGGCTGGTGGAACTGAGAGACTGCGACGCCATAGAGGATTCGGAGGCGCAAAACGCCGCGCAAAAAGTTGTCGCCGAAGAAAACAAAGACCGCAAGGCGCTGTACAATGAAATCGTGCGGCTTAACCGGGATCTGCCCGATATAACCGTGGCAACGGTGCAGTACGTTTATTTTCTGACGCGGCTGAACCGGGGTCACCCGGGGGAGAGTTTCGAGATGCCCGAACCGGGCCCCGCCTTTGACGGTATCAAAGGCTCCGCCGCAGGCAAGCGGCTGGGGGATCAATGCATACCATCCGCCTGGGTCACCTTTCCCTGAATCCGGCCGGACACCCTACCGTAGCGGCGCGCGCATCAGAAAGGCGATAAACGCCACGACTAAGCCGGCAACCGCCACCCCGAAACACCATTTTCTGCCCGCCGGTTCCTTCTCCACCTGAAGTCCGAAAAGCGACCAGGCGCCCCCCCCGAGGGCAAGCAGCATGATCATGAAAGAAATCCAGGGCTGATAGCGCCTCAGGCCCATATTCAGTACAATCGGGATCAGGAACAGAAATCCCAGTCCAACACTGACTACCCCGTCCAGCCACATGGGCCGCGGTTTGGGAGAACTCCCGGTCAGCACGCGCGTGCTCAGGGTTTCCTCAAAGGTCGGGAGGGACACCTTCTCATTTACAATCACCGTGCCACCGGGTAGATCCGCGGTCGCGTCAAGTCGATCCGCTTCCGTCCTGTCCTCACGCAACGGCAACTGCACATCCCCGATCTCGGCGGTAATATCCTGAAAACTCAGCGAACCGCCGGCCTCTGCTGTTTTTTTGTCTTCGTCATTCATTCGTGTGTATTTTCCCGTTTATTTGCCCGTCTGCCCCGTGTACCCGAATAAAAACGCAAATCGCGCCAGTTCGCTGCCAGGTTGCGCAACAGCGTCCGCGGCTGCAGCCGCAGACTCAGTTCCGTGTTGGTGGTATCCCAGCAGGGCACGTCACACCGGTCCACCCTGCGCCTGAGTTCATGAAACGCCGGGTCGCGCCAAATGACATCCAGCGGCCTGTCCTGGACCGAAAAGGGGCTGTCCATATCACAGCAGGGCGCCACCTGTCCGGCGGGCCCGATGGCGCAGACCATGTAGCCCGCATAACACTTGAACTTTCGGGGCTGCGCATAAAAAGAAACGATGCCGTCGTGAAATGTCGCGGAGGTTGTGGACAGCCATGTCGTGCGGCAACGTTCTTTCAGACGGTCAATTTCCCGCTGAAGATCGGCAAGATCCTCCGGAGCAAAATACAATTCATCCAGTTCCGATTTCGCTTTGAGCCGGTGGAGCAGGTTGGCATGAACGGGCGCGAACTTGATCTGCTGCACCCCCAGCCGCTCGGCATAGGCGACCATATCCGTCATATTCCGGTAATTCAGGCGGGTAATCAGGTAATTGATGCCGACCTGGATGTCCGGGGCCGTGTCGCGAAGCAGTTGAATGGCGTCCACGGCGCCCTGAAAGGTACCGGACCCGCGCAAGTACTCATGGATCGAGGCATCCGGACTGTCCACGGACACGGAAACCGCGGCAATGCCGGCATCACGCAACCGTTCGGCCCGCTCCCGGTTAAGCAACAGACCGTTCGTACAGATGTGCGTGGAAATCCCCGCGTCCACCGCGAAACGGATAATCTCAAAAATGTCCGCGCGCAACAGCGGTTCACCGCCGCTTATGGAGGCGAGAGAGGTGCCCAGTCGTGTGGCGGCCGACGTGATCACCGCCTTGTACTGGTCCGTGGTCAATTCACCACTGGTGTCCTGCGTGCCCTCCCGTTCACAAACACCGCACATGCGGCACCGCAGGTTGCAGCGATCGGTGACGAATAACAGGATCACCGGAAGATACCTGGGCGGACGCCCGAGATAACGGTTGACCATCACGTTCGAGACGCGCCAGACATTCGCGGCCATGAGCGACAATGCTGCGCGGCTGCGCGTATGTGTATCCGTTTCAGACACGACTTTCGCTTTCCCTGCGCCGCTGAACGCGACAGAATACAAAGCGGCTGCGCGGTTGGAAGCCGTTATTCAGTTTCCGCGGGCGCAGGCCCTTCAACGGCCAGGGCCCCGGTCTGGGCCGCATCCGCGCCGCTGATAATGGCGCCCGCCTCGGCCGGGACGGTTCCTTCGCCCTCAGCGGCGTCATCCGGGAACAAATCCGGGAATTCCTTTTCCAGGCGCTGCAGGGCCTCCTCCGCTTTCCGGGCCACGGAGGATTCCGGAAACACGGTGGTCTGCTTGCGATACGCGGCAATGGCGTCCTCCGTTCGCTTGAGTTCCTCCATAACCTGGCCCATGGAATAATGGGCGCGCCGTGCCACGAATTCGCCCGGCCATTGGCCGACGAGTTTTTCGTACTCTTTTACCGCGTCTTCAAGGCGCCCTTCGTTCCATGCGAGAAACGCCAGGCCGTCGGTGGCCTGCGCCGCATAGGTGCTGTCGCCATAATCGGACAACACTTTTTCAAAGGCCTGGCGCGCGGTCTCCGTATCGCCCGCCTCCACCGCGGTCTCCCCCTTCATGTACAGCATCTCGGCCGTCCACCGGCCCGCGCTGTCGCCAATGGCCTGGTATTTTTCAAGCCGTGCGGCGGCGTCCGTTTCCAGAGCGGCCTCGGCATACCGCGTCATAGCCTCTTGTTCCTTGACAAGCATGTTGACCCGGATAAGGGCGCCTATCGCCACACAGATGAGGACGAACAAGGCCCCCGCCACATAAAGTTTAATGTTCTCTTCGAAGTGCGCCAGGAACTTCTGCCATTCCGTTTTGGGCTCTTCAGGAACCAGCAAATGGCTCACAGAGGCGCTTTTCTTTTTGGGTCTTGCCATGGATTTTTCTTTCACTCCAACTGGATAAAGGCTGCCGTTTCTTGGTTATCGTTGACTTCTTCTTCCCTTGCCGCAACACCGCCCGCGCCGGCCCGTATGTCGCCGGAAAATCAGCTTATCGGCCCCCACTCCAAAATCTGCCACGTGTCTTTATAGCGTTCCATCAGAATGACCACCTGGCCCTGAAGGTTGACAGGCGGGTTCTCCCGGGCCTCCGCCGCGTCCGCGCTCGTCCCGAACGTGTCGATCACCTTGGCGCGATCCCCCTGCACCTGGATGGTCGGGGTCGCGCGCGTGATGCGGATGTTCCGGTAATTGCGCAGCAACGCGCTCAAATCTTCGCTCAGGGCGGCATAATCCCTGCCCGCCCGGTCCCGGTATCCGTGGGACACGTGGGCAAGTACCTGGTAGACGCGACGGTTCTGCATGCCCCGCTGCACATCTTCCAGGACCAGCGCGATTTTCTCCTCATCGCTCATCGTCAGGCCGGTTATGCGGCCGATGTCCGATGTTATCCGGGATTGACATGCGCAGAATATGCAGGCCGTGAGAAGACCCATGCTTGCCACGCGGAAAAATTGCATCAAGTTACATTCCCGTTGCCTGGTCCGGAACCAGGTGAAGTATCAGGCGCTGGCCGCGCATTGCCCCGAGTGGGATTACGGACACATCAAGTTTCTTGCCCGGTTTCCGATACAGGATCTTTGTGCCGCCTTCCGCCTGGTTGAGGTCAATACGCTCCCACCCGGCCGCCGTCATGTTGTCAATGTAAAACTGGGCCACTTCATTCACCGACGCGCGTATGGTATACACCATGCGCCCCAGCTGAAGCGTGGAGGACTCATACACATAGGTGCGGTCAAGATCCTCCTTGGCCTTTGCGGGAAGAGGAATGTCCTTGATGCGCTGGCTGGTGGACATCTGCAATGCGGCAGGTTTTTCGGCAGGCCCGGTCATCGTATCCTCACCACCGCTCGCGGCCTTGGTCTCGTCAAGCAATTCCACGGGAGGCATCGTATCCTTCTTCCAGGGCATCGTTTCGCAGCCGGACACCGCTGCCAGCAATATCCCGACGACTAAAACATTTAATACTCTTACCATACCTACCTCCTGATCGCGTTACCCGCCTGTTGCTTAGGGCAACACGCCACTCACAGACAGTCAGTTCACTTCACTTGCATGGGCGCACTGCATGTTAGACGGGGGTGTCAATGGTGTATAGCATAGTGAAACCGGCCGCTTGCTTTCAACCTGACCCAGGAAATACGTTCGCCGACAGAAGGCCGGATACGCGCCGAAGCCTATGAAATCAGGTGCCACAGTTGCGCAATCTGTATAGGATACCTATAATGATTCGCATGAGTACAGAAGATAAAATCACTACAGAAGATTCCGGGGACGGGGAAGCGGAAGTTCCCTTATGCCTGCGCTGTCTGCGGCCCCTTCCCGAGAACATCTATTATTGTCCCTACTGCGGTCATGTGGCGAATACACTGACACCCTATCTGCCCTTTATCAACATACCTTTTCTTGCAGGCTTTTGGGTAGACAGTCTGAAGACGCTTAAGTCACCTACAAGCTCCAAAGGCAACAAAACCATCTTGTTTATTGTCTTTGTCGCTACTCTGGTCGGTTTTGCACCACTGCTGCCCATACTCCTGTTAATGAAATTGTTCCACCTGGTATTCACATCCTGGTCAAAGAAACCGCAAGAACACGTCTGACCCAAAGTGGATTGCCCCAGATACCCTCCTCTACCAACAGGGATACCAGAGCATAAAAGTAATATAGGTCTTATAAGTCCTACACGTCCCATGAAGGGTATTCCCGCTGCCATTTCATTCTGTATACTCTTGCTTATTGCAGGGCGTGCTTCAATGTGATACAATACTCCCATCAATAAAATCGGGGTGCTTCAATGAGAAACAAGAACGTAGTGCCAACGGGAGCGCGATTGCTCATAGCCAGTCCGGATATCGAATTCGGTATGACTTTGGAGCGTTTCGTGGAACGGCCCGAGCTGGCCATTGAACGCTGCCATGACATGGCCGGTTTGTTGCGCGCGGTAAGCCGTCGCGAAATGACGGTAATCGTGTTGGACTTGACCTTAAGCAAAGAAGCCGATATCAATCTCGTGTCTTTTGTGCAGCAACGCAATCCGTCCACCCGCATGGTGTTGCTTTTTGAAATGGAAGACCTCGAAAAGGCCCTGGAAGGCATCCGGCATGGCGCATTTTTTTATCTGCCCCGTTCCAGCCCGCCTTCCGATGTGGCGCTGGCGGTGCAAAAAGCGCTGGACAACCGCCAGGCGGAACTGCACCTGGATGACTATGAACAGTCCGTGTTCGAGGAGTTGGTGGGGCGTACCGATGCCATGCGCCGTGTGGTGGAACTTATCCGCAAGGTGGCCCCCACCGACAGCACCGTGCTGCTGCTTGGGGAAAGCGGCACGGGCAAGGAGGTGGTCGCCCAGACCCTGCACCGGCTGAGTCCGCGCCGGGACAAAGCGTTTGTGGCGGTAAACTGCGCGGCTTTAACCCAAACGCTTCTTGAGAGCGAGCTGTTCGGCCATGTCCGGGGCGCATTTACCGGCGCCGATACGGACAAGATGGGCCTGTTCGAAGCCGCGGACGGCGGCACGCTCTTTCTGGATGAAGTGGGGGACATGGAACCCATCACCCAGGCGAAGGTGCTGCGCGTGCTGCAGAACGGCGAGATCCGGCCCGTCGGGGACCCGGTGACGCGAAAAGTCAACGTGCGCGTCATCGCGGCCACCAACCGCGACCTGTTGGAGGCGGTGCAGTCATTGGCATTCCGCGAGGACCTCTATTACCGCCTGAACGTGATTCAAATCCGCATCCCGCCGCTCCGCGAACGCATGGACGCGCTGCCCGCGCTGGTGAACCATTTTCTCGCGCTGTATAACGGCCGGCACAACAAGAACGTGCGGGGCGTGGACACCACGGCGGCGCGGTACCTGCAGCAGTACGAATACCCGGGCAATGTTCGCGAACTGGAAAGCATCATGGCCCATGCCGTCATCATGGCCGACGGCGAGTGGATTACCAGCATCGACCTGCCGGAATACATGCGCCAGGGCATCACAGCGCGCCCCGCGCTGGCCTACCAGAAACGGGAAACCCTCCTGTCGCTGGCGGAAATGGAAGAACAGCACATCCGTCACGCGCTGGAGGTGTTGAAGGGCAACCAGAGCCAGGCGGCCAGGAAACTCGGCATATCCCGTTCCACCCTGTGGCGCAAAATGCGCGAATACAACATCGAGCCGCCGTCCGGCGGCATGGAAGACGCATGAAGGCCCGGTCCGCAGGCAAATAAATTCCTTTTTCAGGGAGAGACGGCGCTTTCCTGCCGTTTCCGAATGAAGGCATTGACGATCGCGGCGCGCATTTGCCCGCCCATGGGACCCCCGGTATACCCGTCCAGGATGGCCACGTCAATTCGCCCGCCGGAACGGTAGAAATAAAAAACCCATACCGGCGCATAAAAAAGAATCGTGTCTTCCGTAGCCTCAATCTGCGGCTTGACCCCGCGCTTGCGCAGCACGTAGCGGAGCAGTCCCTGCCGGGCCAATGTCTCCGCTTTGTCCTGAGGCAAGACCGGGGGAAAACACGGGCCCTCCGGTTCCCCCTCCTCGAGAACATTCATCCGTTCAAACAGGGCAAATCCCCCGAAACTGGCGTCCACCGACACCCAGGTGCTACTCCGTATCTCTCCCTTGGAAAGAGCCAGCCGGAACGCATAGGCGGGCATCCAGACCAGTTCCAGGGAGGCTGCTTGTCCGTCCGGTGTCCTTTTGACGGGACGCGCGCGCCACAGGCCGAAAAGATTCCTGAAACGCGGCCGTCCGAATTGCCGGACCGCGTCGGCGGCGCCGACCCGCGCGGGAAGATACAGGGAGTCCATTATTTTTTCTTGGTAGCCTTGCGGAACCCCCGCCAGCCATGGAACACGACACCGGCGCCCAGGAGCAGGAGCACCCCCCCGCAGACGGCGTTGACAAAGGCGGCATGGGGACGGTCAAGTGCCCAGAACGTGCCCAGCAGCACGGGAATGCCAAGCACAAAAAGGAACAAGCCCACCGCTATGTTGGTTTCACCGTCGCGCTTGTCCATATCGTTGTCAGAAGTCTTTTCCCTGACATCCTTATCAATCGCTTGGGACATGGTTTTTTCCTTAATAAAAATAGAAATAAACAAACACGTGCGGCAGCATGGACAGAACGGTCCAAAGGCGCAGATCGCTGTACCAGCGCTTGTTCGGGCGGCCCTCATTCACATAGGATTCCTTCAGAATCAGGCAGATCCAGAGCATGGTTCCCACAAAGAAAGTAATGGCGGTAATGGTCGCCCACGGCTGATAAATGGGGCTTAAAAGGTCGTTTATGGGATGAAAAATCCTGCTCAGAAAAGGGTAGAATACCGCCGTGCAAAACGCTTCGATTCTGGCTTCCATGATCAGGAGTTCCTTTCTTGAAGGGCTGCCTGCGCCTCATCACTGTGTATGACCGAACCCCAGGTGAGTCCCCGCAACTTTTCGTCCGATTCCGGCCGGGTCATCAGACTCACCACCACGGTGACAACCATGGAAAACACGAACGACCACCAGGCCACGAACAGGAAGGGATCATCCGAGGTGAACAGTCCCGGGGTGTACTTGAGAATGAAACAAAAGGCGACACCCAGCGCCAGGCCGGCCAGGCCGCCCCATTGCGTCGCGCGCCGCCAGGTAATACCCAGCAAAAGTATGGCCAGCGTCGGCCCCTGGAACATGCTCAGGATCGTCTGCATAAACACATAAATGCTTTCCCGGTCCGCAATGGGTTTGGCAAGGAGGCCGGAAAGAATGATCAAGGCCGCGGTGAAGCCCCGGCCCATGCGGAGCGCCTGGCGTTCGGTAAGCATCGGCCTGCCCAGCCACCCCCGGATCTGGCCCCAAATGTCGGTGATAAACATGGTGCTTGCCGAATTGAGCGTGCCGGAGATGCTCGACATGAGCGCCGCGAACAGGGCGGCGAACATCAGACCGCGCAGCCCCGCCGGCATCAACAGGCGGATCATTTCGGGCACGGCCCGGTCCGCCTCCTCCATGGGCAGTTGCGGCACCAGCACCAGGGCGCAAAGCCCGGGCAGGGCCACCATCAGCGGAATCATGGATTTCAGAAAGCCGCCCAGCAGCATGCCGCCCTTGGCGTCCCACTCGGTCCGGGCGCCCAGGGTCCGCTGCACAATGACCTGGTTACCGCTCATGTAGGCGATGGCCAGCACGATGCCCAAGCCGAAAACAATGCCCGTCCAAGGGAAGGGCCCGGTCGTATCATGGGGCAGGAGGATGGTGAAATGGTTTTGAAATTCGGGGCCCTTGGCAAGAATCTGTTCGCGCAGGGAACTCCAGCCGCCCACCTCCCACAGCGACAGGGTAAGCAGGCCGAACCCGCCCACAAACATCACCACCAGCTGTACCACGTCGGTGAACACCACCGCGGTCAGGCCGCCTGAAAAGGTGTAGAGGCCGGTGACAATGGCCATAAGCCAAAGCGACCACATCGCGTCCCAGCCCAGCACGGTATGCATCAGTTTGTCGGCCGACACCCACAACATGATGGACAGGCTCAGAAACAGCACGACGGCCCAGATCACGGCGTTGAGAAACTGGACCGCGGAGTTGTACCGGCGCCCGAGAAATTCCGGAATCGTGAACACGCCCGTGCGCCAGAAATAAGGCACGAACACGAAGGCGGCGAATACCATGGCGGGCATGGATCCCATCCAGTCAAAATTCGCCGCCGACACCCCGTTCTGAAAGGTGGCCCCGGCTACGGCGACAAAGTCCATGGCGCCGATATCGCTGACCACAATGGAAAATCCGATCGCCCAGAAGGGCAGCGCCTTGCCGGACACAAAGAAATCTTCCGCATTGCCCACGTACCGGGTGCAAAAAAAGCCCAGGGCAAGCGTACCCAGCATGTATACCACGATAATGCTGATGTCGATGTTGCTTAAACCGATTATTTCTTGCATATCCACCCTTCCATGAACAACGGTTCCTTGGGGATAACAGCACTTCCCGAAATTATCCGGACAGGGGGGTTATTATGACACAGCCCAGTCGTATATTCCAAGAGTTGTTCTCCGGTTTTTGTCCAGATAGTGCTTATGCCGGAATCCTTTCCGGGGATCGACAACTTCAGTTCCCGGCAACGGAACCGCCAAAACTCGAAAAACGGGAATGAAATCAACATTAAGCTGGTTTATATAGTCGACCTTTTACTTTTAACCAATCAAAAAAGGGAACATAATAATGAATACTACACAAAACGTTAACCATATAAAACGGTCGAAGAAATATACACCACCCCGGATTTTATTGGTACTTACGGCTATTGTGGCGATAATCGGCCCGCAGTGCAGCGCCATGCCCAGCCCCCTGGAAGGCAAAGCCGCACCCGCCTTCTCCTTGAAGTTGATGGACGGCGGCGTATTCAACCTGGAGGAACATCTGGGCAAACGCCCCATCGTGCTGGATTTCTGGGCCGTATGGTGCCCGCCCTGCCGCGAGGCCATCCCGAAAGTCGCCTCGGCCTTGAATGAATTCAAAGGGAAAGATGTCGTAATTCTGACCGTAAACCAAGGCGATTCCGTGGAAAGTATTGCCGACTTTTTGGAAAGCAAGTCTGTGCAGGTACCCGTTGCCCTGGACGAAGGCAATGCCGTGGGCGGCCTGTATCACGTCAGAAGCATTCCCACCATGGTCTTCATCGGCCGAGACGGCAAGGTATCGCAGGTAACCGTGGGCTCCTTGCCGGAAAGCACGCTGCGTTCTTCTATTACCGCTTTGCTTTAGCCTGAACAGGTGTTTGTGCCTTATTGCCGATATGGCGAGATAAGAAACAAAAAGAAGCTACCCTTCGTCCGGGACTTCGCCCGGAAGAAGGGACGCCTTCGGCGCAACCGAAACGCAGTATCTCAGCCAGAAAGAAACACATGAAACACGCCCGTATCAACGTATTTCTCGTTTCATTATAAACAACCGTAAGCACTGTCATTCCGGTTTTTTCGCAATCTCTGACTTGTAGCGAAGAACGGTACTGTACAACGCGAAAAAGACCGGAATCCAGATTCGTCTCGCTGCAATGAATGCCCATTTCCCATCTTAAAAAATACATCTGATACGGGCTGTTCCTCACGTGCGGCTTCCAAAGATAGATTCCGGTCTTTTCGCGGCTTGGCACACGCTTCGATACATGTCTTTTCCCCACAGCGAAAAACCGGAGTGACGCGTTGTTTTTGGGTCTTTGAGACAAATCAAAATATGATCCTCTTCTTGGTTACCTATACTTAAAACAGAGCTCATAATTAAATTGGCAGCGAAATGACCCTAAGCGCCTTATCCTGTTCATCCCCTTCATCAATGTTCAAATCTAACGCGTTGATATCAGGCCGACATTTTCCCCTCACTGCGCGAAACCACGAGCACCCCGACACAATCCCCCGTAACGTTGACGACAGTGCGGCTCATGTCCAAAAGCCTGTCCACCCCGATGACGATGGCAATACCCTCGACGGGAATGCCCGCCGAGGCCAGGACGATTCCCATCAGCCCGATGCTGGCGCCGGGTATTCCCGCGGTTCCCACGGATGACAGAATCGCGGTGAGAAAAATCATGAATTGCTGTTGAAATCCAAGGTCCATCCCGTACACTTGGGAAATAAAAACCGCCGCGACAGTGAGATACAGGGCGGTGCCGTCCATATTGATAGTAGCGCCCACAGGCAGCATGAAATGGGTGATGTCGCGGTCCGCGCCCACCCGCTTCGAAACACATTCGATGGAAACAGGCAGGGTCGCGGAACTCGACGATGTACTGAAAGCCACCTGAAACACGGGAATCATATGCCGGAGAAAGCGCCGGGGCGAGACCCCGCCCAGCAGCGGACAGATCACCAGGCACAACAGGCAGAAATGCAACGACAGGCCCAGCATGACCGTGCAAAAATATTTTGCCAGAGTAACCATGTAGACCAGGCCCAAGTCGGAAACAGCGCAGGTCATCAGGGCGAACACCCCGATCGGCGCCAGCCGCATCACCCACAGGATAATGGTGATAAAAGCCTTGTCCAAACTTTGAAAGACGCGCAGGGCGGGCTCCCCCGCGGGCCCCAGGGTGGCCAGGGCCGCGCCCAGAACAAGGGCCAGCAAAATCACCACAAGCGGGTTTTCTCCCGCCATTACGGGATTGCGGATAATGGCGGGCAAAATTTTCTCCTGGAGACGCATGCCGATAGACAGGGGTTCCTCTTGAGGCTCCGCCGCTTCATTTTCTCCCGGGGCCAACCGTCTCTCGACGGGCGCGCTTCTCTGAATCAACGCTTCACGACCGGCGCCGGGACGGATAATATTCACCAGGGAAAGCCCCACGATGACCGCCAGAGCCGTTGTGCAACAATAGTAGATCAGACTTTTTGCCCCCACGGAACCCAGCTTCGCCGGGTCGCCGATGCCGGCCGTTCCGGTCAGCACGGACACGAATATCAGGGGAAGGATTACAAAGGTAAGCAGGAGAATAAAGAGACGCCCAAAAATGCCAAGGTACTCGCGAACAAAAACGGCGCCGCCAAGCGCGGGAAAAAGCAGGCCGACCAGGACACCCAGCAGCATGGCCGCCAAGATTTGGCCCGGCAGCGACAGGCGGCGCGGCAACCAGCCGCAAAAAAGCCACAATGTGACAAAAAGAACCGCGCCGTGTACCGCACCGCGAAACAGGTCCACCACGGTAAGAGGCATCCAGACCGAAGCAACACCGAGCAGCGCCGCCGCAACGGCGTACAAGAGCAGGGAGAGCCTGGAAGGCCCGGAGGAAAGAGAACTGGACAACATGAATCCCACGTTAATTTTTCCGTTAAACTGTTAGCCTGCAAACAATTTGGCAATGCCTGTATGATTATGCCATAATACGCATTGTTGCCGTTTCCAGACAACTTTACCGTACACGCGGCGACAGCGGTTGTATAATTGCGCCCGCACGGACTATAATGGCCCAGGGTGGACCAAGGTCCGGCGGAGCGCACGGTCATGTTGAAAACACCCTTTATGTTAAAGAAGGACAGTGAATATGAGCGAAGATATCTCCAGCAAAGTTAAGCAATTGATTGCGGAACGGTTTGAGCGCAGTATCGAGGAAATAACCGATGACGCCCGCTTCAACGAAGATTTGGGCGCGGATTCCCTGGATACCACCGAGCTGATGATGGCCCTGGAAGAAGAATTTCACATTGAAATTGATGATGAGGCCAATTCCATCACCACCGTAGGCGAAGCGATCGCCTACATACAAAAGCGCGCTGCCAACTAACCTCCGCTTCGCGCAGCGCAGCCCGTACCGCAGGGTCCGGCAACGCCCGACTTGATGGGGCCTTCCCTTCCACATGGGACCGGGATATTCCGATCTCGTTTGTTTAAGGTATCCAGCGTAGTGTTAGTTCCTCTGACCGATGCTGTCGCGGCATCAACGCGATTTTGATTCCAGCGCCGGAAGGGACGCATTGTATTTGGGCACGGCCGACCCCGCGTAACCGCAGGGCTCCCAGGAAACGGATCCAGCCATGAATCGTGTTGTGATTACCGGGATGGGCGTTGTCTCACCCGTGGGAAATACCCGTGAAGCGTTCTGGAACAGTCTTGTCGCCGGACGTTCAGGCATACGCGCCGTGGACTTCGTCGATGAACGCACCGCCTCCAGAATCGCCGGGATCGCGGAAGATGTCATCCCCGACAACGTGCCGTCAAAGGAAGTAAAACGTCAGGGCAGGTTCATCCTCTTCGCGCTGGAAGCCGCCAACCAGGCCTGGAACCAGGCCGGACTGGACATCAACACCGAAGATCCCTACCGTTGCGGCGCCCTCGTCGGCACCGGCATCGGCGGGGTGCAGGATATCGAGGAAAACGCCTTGCGACTCCATGAAGGCGGCCCGCGGCGCGTTTCGCCGCTGCTGATGGTCAAAGGTCTGTCAAACATGGCCGCAGGCGCCGTCGCCATTCATTTCGGACTCCAGGGACCCAATGCCTGCATCGTCACCGCATGCGCCACCGGCGCGCAGAGCATCGCCGCCGCCGCCAATACCATCCGTCTTGGACAGGCTGATGTAATGTTGACCGGCGGCACGGAAGCCACCATCATCCCCTATGGACTGGCCGCATTCAGCGCTATGCGCGCCCTGTCCACCCGCAATGACACCCCGGAAAAGGCCAGCCGACCCTTTGACCGTGACCGGGACGGATTCGTCCTCTCGGAAGGGGCGGGAATACTGGTGCTCGAATCAGAGGCGCATGCCCGGCAACGGGGCGCGGTCATCCTGGCGGAACTCGCCGGATCAGCCGAAACCTGTGATGCCTATCATCCCGTCGCGCCCCGCCCGGACGGTTCCGGTGCCGCGGCGGCCATGCGCCTGGCCCTCCGGCAGGCCGGAATCCCACCGGAAAAGGTGGATTATTGTAACGCCCACGGCACCAGTACCAAGTTGAATGACGCCGCCGAATCCCTGGCGTTTCTTGAAGTGTTCGGTCCGGCGCCGCCGCCCGTAAGTTCCACGAAATCCATGATTGGCCATCTGCTCGGCGCGGCCGGTGCGGTGGAGGCGGTTGCATGTGTACTTACCATTCGGTATAATACCATCCATCCGAATATCAACTACGATACACCCGATCCGGAATGCCCGGTGAACGTGGTGGCCAATACGGCGCGGGAAGCCAAAGTTGACATCGCCGTGTCAAACTCGTTAGGATTTGGCGGGCACAACGCAACGCTGGTCTTCAAGCGCTATGAATAATCCGGAGATTGATGCGGAACGTTATGACGCGCTTTGCGGGCTGGCAAAACGCTTGGGCCTTGAGCTCTCGTCCTACGCGCTACTGGATGAAGCGTTGACCCATGCCTCCAGCCTGACGGAATCCCCCGAAAATGCAGGACGGGATTATGAAGCGCTTGAGTTTCTGGGAGACGCCGTGCTGGAGCTGGCCATATCCCATTACCTGTTTGAGATGTTTCCCGGGCGTAGTCCGGGCGATTATACGAGACTGCGCGCCACAATTGTGAACCGGAACGGTGTCGCACGCGTGGCGCGGCGTGTGGAAATCGGGCCTTTGGTGCGTTTAGGCAAGGGCGAGGAGGCCGGCGGCGGGCGAAAACGCGTTGCCCTGCTGGCTGACTGCCTGGAAGCGATGATCGGGGCGGTCTACCGGGAAGCCGGATGGCCTTCGGCGCGTGACTTTGTGTTGCGCATCTTCGCCCCGGAACTCGAAGAACTGCGCGACAGGCCGCCGGTGTGGGATTACAAATCGCTCTTGCAGAATTATTGTCAGGCCGCGCACATTGCGTTGCCCCGTTTTGAGTTAATCAGCAGCGAAGGACCGGACCACCGCAAGAAATTTGAAGTTGAAGTCTATGTACGCGAACAAAGCTTCGGGCGCGGCACAGGACTGAGCAAGAAAGAAGCCGAGCAACAGGCAGCGCAACAGGCGCTGTTTGCCATACAGCAACAAGCGTAAGGAATGCGCGCAGACAAGGGCGATATCCGCCTCCTGTCGGCGCACATTCATGGTGTACAACCAGACAAACAGGAAGGAGAGTTTTATGGTACTGGATAGATTCCTGGTCGTGGCGGGCGTTTCCGCCATCGCGGCCCTGCTTTTCGTGGTCTACCTGATACGGTATGTCCTGTCCAAACCGCAGGGAACGGAAAAAATGGCGTTCCTGTCCAAATCGGTGCAACAGGGCGCAGCCGCATTTCTTAAACAAGAATACACGTGGGTAAGCGGCTTTGTGATTGTCATTGCCGTGTTTCTCGCGTTGGTCGGCCTGGTCAAGCCTGATCTTGGCTTGAATTGGATGACTTCGGTGTCCTTCATTGCCGGTGCTATTGCCAGCGCTCTCGCGGGTGTCATCGGCATGTGGATCGCCACCCGTTCCAACGCGCGCACCGCGGCGGCGGCCGAAAGCGGCGGCGTGAAAGCCGCCCTGGACGTGGCCATCAGCGGCGGGGCCGTCATGGGCCTTACCGTGGTCGGCGTGGCCCTGCTCGGCCTGGTCATTGTGTACAAGATCTTCAACGGCGATCCGGTCATTGTAAATGGTTACGCCATGGGCGCGTCGCTGCTGGCCCTCTTCGGCCGTTCCGGCGGCGGCATCTTCACCAAAGGCGCCGACATGGGCGCCGACCTGGTGGGCAAGGTGGAAGCGGGCATCCCGGAAGACGATCCTCGTAATCCCGCCGTCATCGCGGACAATGTGGGCGACAACGTGGGCGACGTGGCCGGTCTGGGCGCCGACCTGCTGGAGTCTTATGTAGAGGCCATCATCGCCGCGCTGGCTGTGGCGGCCATCATGTTCACCGCCAATCCGGGTACCACCGTGTTCGTGAAGTCGTTCCCCTTTTACGTGGCCGCCATCGGCATCATCGCCTCCATCATCGGCGTCATGTATGTAAAGAAATTCGCGCAAAGCAACCCGCAGAGCGCCCTGATGAACGGCACCTATATCAGCGCGATTCTTGCCATCGTCGGCGTATTCGCTTATACCGCGCTCAGGGGGGAAGGCTTCACCCTTGACGGCGTGGAATATGGGAAATTCGGTCCCGCCATTGCTTGTGTTGTGGGTATTATCGCCGGTATGGCCGTCGGTTTCGCCAGCGAATATTTCACCTCCGGCAAGTATAAACCCGTCAAGAAACTGGCGGAAGGATGCCAGACCGGCCCCGCAATCGCAGTGACCGGTGGCACCGCCGTCGGGATGCAGAGCACCCTGGGCCCGGTAATCGTTCTTGCCATTGCCGTGGTTTTAGCGGCCCATTTTGCCGGCGTGTACGGCGTGGCCATCGCGGCCCTCGGCATGCTGGCCACCACCGGTATGGTTGTGGCGGTGGACGCCTATGGTCCCATCGCCGACAACGCTGGCGGCATTGCTGAAATGGCGCACATGGATCCCAGCGTCCGCAAGATCACGGACAACTTGGACGCCGTGGGCAACACCACCGCCGCCATCGGCAAAGGTTTCGCCATCGGTTCCGCGGCCTTCGCGGCCATCGGCTTGCTCAGCGCCTTTATGCTGGCGGCCAACGTCACAGAAGTCAGCATCAGCAATCCCATGATCCTGGCCGGCTTGCTGATCGGCGCCATGATGCCCTTCTTTTTCTCCTCCATGCTTTTCGGCGCGGTGGGCAAATGCGCGGACACCATGATCCAGGAAGTGCGCCGCCAGTTCCGTGAAATCCCCGGGCTGAAGGAAGGCAAAGAGGGCGTTGTTCCGGATAGCACCAAATGCGTCAGCATCGCCACGCAGGGCGCCATCAAGGGCATGCTGCTGCCCGGCGGCCTCGCCATCCTGTTCCCGGTCATCATCGGCTTCTCGCCGCTCGGCACTGCCGGACTGGCCGGCATGCTCGTCGGCGCCATCGCCACGGGCGTCATGCTGGGCATCCAGACCGCCAACTCCGGCGGCGCCATGGACAATGCCAAGAAATACATTGAGGAAGGCCATTTCGGCGGCAAGGGCTCCGAGGCGCACAAAGCGGCCGTGGTCGGCGACACCGTCGGCGACCCGCTGAAGGACACCGTCGGACCGTCCATCAACATTCTGATCAAGTTGATGTGCGTTATTTCCCTCGTGCTGGCCCCGCTTTTCGCCGGGTGATCTTAGCTCCATTGTTTATTTGCCGCACCGCGCACGCCGCGGTGCGGCTTTTTTTTGAATAAAATACGCGCCCCCGGCGTTATATAGATGACTTTGATTCCATACGGGCCTCAGGCCCGAAGACAGGAGGCCGTATCATGGTAGTCGGTAAAACAAGGCATCAACCTAAAAACGGCAGTTAAATTTGTTGCGCTGCGTTTAAATGTAACAAAATAAGGGTCATGGATACTACAACGCTTGTTCCCGCGTCTCACCCATTAGGTGATTCCCAACTACCCTCTATCGCCGCGT
>JAAYBJ010000290.1 GCA_012730105.1 Candidatus Hydrogenedentota bacterium | reverse complement strand
CCGAAAGCGTCCCTTCTTCCGGGCGAAGTCCCGGACGAAGCGTAGTACCTTATGAAAAATTTTCTATCAACAAAAACAAGAAGTTTGGTATGTTGTTCACGCTTCAGCGTGCTAAGTTGTTCACGGCTTTTGTGTTAACATGCACACTAAAGTGTGAACAACATACTATAAATATTTTCTTTCTGGGTTGTGGGCAAAGCCCACCTTAGGGAGCAGGAATTATGAGTAGTGTCGGAGGTTGGATTGAACGGGCCAAATATGACCTTGACACAGCGACCGCCATGTTCGATTCCGGCCGTTATCTCTATGTCGTGTTCTGTTGTCAACAAGCGATCGAAAAGACGTTGAAAGCCATCATTGTAAAAAATAGCGGAGAGTTCCCGCCGAAGATTCACAATCTTCCACGGCTGGCCGAACTTGCCGGTATAGTAATGGAGCCGCGGTATACTTCTTTCATTGGTGAATTGTCGGGATATTATGTGCAAACGAGATATCCTGAAGAAATAGAGATGCTTTCCCGCGATATGGATATGGATACTGCCCGGGAAATAATCATTAAGACGCAGGAGGCAATGCAATGGCTGTTCTCTCTGATCCAATAAGGCAGCGCGTTTTAAGCGCGGCACGCATCCTTGATGGAATTACACCTGTCCGGGCGGTTTATGTCTTTGGTTCCCAGGTGGAGGGGGGGGCACATCGTTGGAGTGATATTGATGTCGGTTTCTTTCTAGAGGGGATGGATGCTTGGGATATGCGTCGGTGCGCCCAGGTTATGTATCAGGTGCAGCAAGGCGCGGGACTGGATATAGAAGCGCACCTGTTTCCCGCTCGTTTGCTGAAAGAATGTGAACCGGCCAGTTTTGCTGCCTATATCATGTCGCACGGTGTGTCCATTCCTTTGGAAGAGTTGGCTGCCTGAATCCCGTCACTTTTGCCTGTGAATGGCAGGGAGGCTTAATTCGCCGCTCTCTTTTCACGGACCCCATGTTCGTGCAGTACGATTACATAGGAAACACCGGGCAGGGTTCGGTCACCCTTGCCTGTGGCGAGCACCAGGTCGTCGATGCCGTCATTGTCCGCATCGCCGACGGCGAGCCAGGACGATTCAGCGTAGTCGGCGTTAAAATCGGCAACGAGCTCCCGCGTGACGGCGCCGTTCTGTTGAATTTCATAACGGAACACGTGGCCCAGGTGCTCGCTGGTGATGAATTCGGAAGCATGGTCGCCCCGGGTGGACACGAAGAGTTCGTTCCGCCCGTCCTTGTCCAGATCGGCGACGGTCATCATCTTTTCAAAGTAGGCCATGTCCAGGTCGGGCGTGTCTTTCTCGAAAACATAAGCCGGTTCCACGGTCTCGCCCACACGATAGGCGATCAGCGTGGCCAGGTTTGTTTTTTGTTCTTTCTTCCAGCCCAGGACCATTTCGTTTTTGCCGTCCGAATCCACATCGCCGACGAGGATGGAGACATAGAAGCAGGGGTTCCCTTCGTAGCCTTCGACGACGAGTCGGGGCTCCGTGGTCAGTTCGCCTTGCGGATCAAACTCGAAGATTTCCGCACGCGCGGCGCCGGGGCGAAAACCGTTAGCCACGATCAATTCCAGGGCGCCTTCATTGTCCACATCCGCCAGGATGGTTTCTTCCCCGGAGCCGGAGAGATGGTGGATTTTCCGCGCGTCTACCCGGTCCAGCGCCGCATCCACGTCATAGCGGATGATTTCACCGCCGCCGCAGTAGGCGGCGAGCACTTCCTTCAGACCGTCGCCGTCCAAGTCATGTATGCCGAAACTGTGGGTGTATCCGCTGCTGTTGCAGTGTTCTGGCCGGCATGCGGTCCGCCTGGTAAGGGTCTTGCCATCCGTGGCCAGCACATAGAAGAACGCCGTTCCCGCCCCTTCCTGTCCCGTCCCCAGCACCATCTCGTTCCGGCCATCTCCGTTCAAATCGGCCACGCGCACCGAAAGGCCCATGCCTGGGGTGTGTTCCGCCAGGTTTTTCGCCAACAGTGTAGTTGTCCACGCGCCTTCCGGCGTCTTTTTGAACAGGTGCAGGCAACTGTCCGGGCAGCCTGTCGTCAGGATTTCATTCCGTCCGTCATTGTCCGCGTCACCGATTTCCACGTCCCAGCCCGCGTAGCTCTGCGCCACTTGCGCCGCCAGCTCTCCGGTCCAGCCCGGTCCCAACCGGACCACTTGCTCCAGGTCAGGTAATGCTGGCGCTGTATCTGCCGTTGCAACAAAAACACACAGGAAAAGGAATAAGGTGACACGGAAAACGATTCGATCCATCTTGTGCTATGCTCCCTTGGAAATACTCTTTATTAGCCTTCGCAAACGGCGTACAAAGAACCGCACAGATCCGGGTAGTCGAAGCCCAGTTTATATAGCCCCTCGATCTGTTCCGGCCCCAGAATCTCCTGGCGTATCAGCGTGTCGAGTTGAAAGTCCGCCAGTATCTTCAGCATAACGCCGCCATGGTCGATTACGCTCAGGGCGGCGGATTCGATATCCCGGAGGAACGTGTCGCGGTCATAAACACGCCGGTGTCCGTGTTCCAGGTCATGGGGCGTCAAGGCGAACAGATCGGAAATCAGATCCATGCGCAGGGCAAGCTGCCTGGACAGGGCGCGGGCATTGGGAACGACCAGGAAAAGACGGCCTGATGGGGATAACAGCCGCCGGGCCATGGTCAACAGGGCGACGGGGTCCTGAACATGTTCCAGGACATAGATGATGAACAGGGCGTCGTAAACGCCTTCCGGCTGCGCCGGCAGAAAATCCTCAAAGAGGGCATGGTGAAAAACGGCATTGTCCGGGCCGCTTTGTCTGCCCGCTTCGTAAAAGGCGCGGTTCCCCTCCACAATATCCAGCCGGGCGACCAGCGGCGCCAGCAATGTCGTGTCCACGCCCTCGGCAAAACCCAGCTGCAGTCCCCGCATGGCGGTGTTGAGATAGGGTGCAAAGGTGCGCACAATCAGTTCGCGGATGACACGGTCCTGGGGCGAGCCCTTGGTGTAGGTGGCGCCCACCTTCTCCAGCGATTCAAAATCATCCGTGTCCTGTTTCTTGTCCATATCATCCATGGTGTATGGGAATGCCCTTTATTATGGGAATGACGTTCCACGGGCCCTTAGCCAACCGCTCTCATCGGGAAGTATGGTAATGCAACCCGGATACTGCCCACAAGTAACAGCAAAATCTGTGTACTCTTATTAGACCGGCAGGGGGCCCTTATCTGCCCAATACGGCCGCGCCGAAGGATTTGGCCCGGTGAAAGTCGGGCGCGCCGCCATGGTCGATCCAGGTGATCCAGGTGGGCGTGCCGTCCAGGGCGTCATAATCCGCCCGGAAGAGTCCCAGCCGAAACTGTTGTTTCGGCCGCAGTTCCATGCGCATGGCTTCAATGGCCGCGCGGGGAATAGCCATTTCCACCGTGTAGCCCGTGGGCGTTACCTGCGCGTGGAACAGCCACCCGCCCTCGGGGCTCCAGGCATCGTCGAATTTCCGGTAGAACCCCGCCTTGTAATCATGCACCGCGTTCAGCGGTGCCGCCTCGATGCAATAGTACACGGCGCTGGATTCACCGGGCCACAAAAAAATCTCGGCGCGGTCCTGGGGATTGACATCCCCTTCATCGCCGGACGGCGGCGCCCAGGCGGGCGTGGGATCTTCACATTCAAAGGCGCAGATCAACGCCTCTTCATTCCAGAACAGCCACGCCCGGGTCGGCGGAACCGGGCGTGCGGCGTCTCCGGCCGCGACAAAAACCTCAAAGGGGCATTGCCACTGGTAACAGGGCTCATTTAGAACCCCGTCCACGCAAACGGCCTCCGGCATATACGGGATGACCAGTGTCTCCGGTTGCGGGCGCCACAAGGAGGCGCATCCGCCCAGACATGCAACCATGAACAAGAGTGCGGTAGTCCGTTTCATAGATTTTGTTCCTTTCCGGGATAGGTTCCTTCCAGTGCGGCCACATATTCCGTCAGCGGCGGGTCGCCAAAACGTTTCACATAGTCCGCGTCAATCCAGGTGGCGAAAGTGGCGGCGTGACGGATGCCCCTGCGGGCGTAAGCGTCCGCGTCGGCCCGCACAATAGCCTCCAACCAGGAGATCTTTTGCGCGGGACGCTGCCAGGACGAGAAGCGGGACACGTCCAGCCAGTATTCGAGCACTTGTGCAGTGTCCTTGCCAAACACTTCAAGATTGGCGTCCAGAATTTCCAGGTAGGCGGCGTGGGAGGGAGGATCGGCCTGTTCGCCTAGCATCGCCTCCGGGTCATTGATAGAACGGTCGTACAAGCGTGAAATGGGGGCGAACTCCAGGAACAGCGCTTCATGGGGTTTTATCGTCGCCGGGGGGCGCAGGGTCTTGCCGTAGGCGATATGGCTGAGCGTCGCCACAGGGTCAAGATGCTTCCGAAGGGCTTTAACCATGGCGTTTTCCACCAGGACAGCCTGGTCGGCGGCGTTCAATCCCTTGCATTTCGGGCAGTGGCACCACTTTCCGCCGTCATCAGGCCAGTAAAAGTAACGCCCTGTGGTCGGCCGCAACAAGCGCCCGTATTCCACAGCCTTTTCCGAGATTCGTGTCAGGGCTTCCGGGGAAGAGGGGCAACAGTTGCCGTCCGGGTTCCGCTTGCCCGATTCATCCAGGCGGAACATTTTCATGGCGGGCGAATAATACAACTCCCGTGAAAGCAATGTGCCCATGGCGTGCAGTTCATATTCTACTTGCACGCCGGATTCCCGGCAATCCTTCAGAAATACGCTTCCTGTCTCAGATTTCAGGAAATCCAACAGGATATCCAGACGTTGTGCGGCATGCAGCGCGATGGTGGTGATGCCCGCCTTTGCGGCACGTTGCGGCCAGTCGGCCAGGGACAAGTCCCAGGGATACAGCACCACACCACGCGTGATGAAACGGGGGGCGTTTGTTGTTGCCCGGGCGCCCGCGCTGAGTGCGGCGCAGGCCAATACGCCAAGCGCTTCCCGTCTGGACAAAAGAATTGTATTCATAATGCGTATCTCCAAAGCGCCGGATCCTGCATCCGCGGTTTAATCTTGCCCGAAGATGTGGATACGCGCCGGGACGGTATTAGTGTAACAAGCCCTGAATATGGATGCAACCCCATGATATTTATGGAGTTGATACTTTACGCTGCGCTGTCATTGAAGTGAGGGGGATGTTTTTGTATCATAGGACGATCAGGGTGGGGATATTGGGCAACTTCGGGAGTTTGCACGGTTTTGAATGCACATTTGACGATACACGAGATCATAGAATTACTTTGCGATGGCGCCCATCTTACGCGCGAGCAATCCGCGCGCGCCATGGACCTGATCATGTCCGGCGAGGCAACCAACGCCCAGATGGCCGCCCTGCTGACCGCCTTGCGCATGAAAGGCGAGACCTCCGAAGAAATCACGGGTTTTGCCCAGATCATGCGCTCTTACGCCACCCGGGTGACGACGTCGCGCGAGCCGCTGTTGGATACCTGCGGCACGGGCGGCGACTGCCGGGGCACGTTCAATGTGTCCACCACGGCGGCCTTTGTCGCCGCAGGCGCGGGCATTGCGGTCGCCAAGCATGGAAACCGCGCGGCATCAAGCCGTTGCGGTAGCGCGGATGTGCTGGAAGCGCTGGGAGTCAACATCGACCTGGACGCGGAGCAGGCGGGCCACTGCATCGATGAAGTGGGCATGGGTTTCCTGTTCGCGCGCAAACTCCACAGCGCCATGAAATATATCGCCCCCGTGCGTGTGGAACTAAAGGTCCGCACCATCTTCAATATCCTGGGCCCCCTGACCAATCCGGCCGGGGCCGACCGCCAGATGGTGGGCGTGTTCAACGCGCAGCTGGCGCCCACCATGGCGCGCGCGCTGCTTTCCCTGGGCGCCCGCCACGCCTTTGTTGTTGCCGGGGAGGACGGCCTGGATGAAATTTCCCTGAGCGGGCCTTCGTTGATCTGTGAAGCGCGCGACGGCATGGTAACGGAGTATGAAATAAATCCCCATGATTTCGGGATTTCACCGGTGGCGCTGGAGGCTATTCTTGGGGGTGACGCCGAGGTAAACGCGGCCATTACCCGTCGCGTGCTGGAAGGCGTGGCCGGGCCTTGCCGGGATATGGTAGTGTTGAATGCCGCGCCCGCCCTTGTCGCGGGTGGCGCCGCCGCCACCCTGCAGGAAGGTGTCGAACGCGCGGCGGAGATCATCGATTCCGGGGCCGCCCTGGCAAAACTGAACGACCTGATCGCCTTCACCCGGGGCTTGCAGATTGATCCCGTGTGACCGCCGGCCGCTGATCGGCCACGGTTCCGGGAAATCGAAAATAGTAGATGGACCAGGAAGAGGAGCATGACTGCCGGCAGGCCGGCAGCGCATCGGACATGTCGTCAAGGAGCACTAATGAACAACATCATACCTCAGGATTCCCAGGGGACGCCGCTCCCCGCGGCGGTATTCTCCGGGGATTTCAACGCCGGCAAATCGTTGCTGATCAATGCGCTTTTACACCAGAATTCGCTATTCATCAGCCGTGAGGAAAGCATGACGCCGCCCGTGCTGGTGGCTAAAAGCGATGGCGGCGACGTGATTTACGGGGCACGTCCCCGGGGGGAGCGGGAGGCCGTGGCCCTGTCGCGTGAACAGTTCCTGAGTTCCAGGAAAGTGGGCGGCGTTCCCTGTGAGAGCGACGCGCTGTGTGTCCTGGCTCCGGAAATGCCGTTCCGGCATTTTGTGCTTGTGGATACGCCCGGCGCCTCCAGCCAGGAAAACAGGCCCGCAATTCCCGCGGCGGCGCCCGCCCTGGACAACGCGCTCTTTGTGTTGGTGACCACGCTGGAATACTGGCCCGCGCGGCATACCATGTCGCTGATTCGGGAGTACCAGATGCGTTTCCCGGGCAGGTTCATCGTCGTGGCGAACATGGCCGACCATATCAATACGAATGAAATCAGGCGGGTGCGCGACAAGGGGCGTCAGCGCATGGAGCGGAATGGCATCGCCCCGGCGCCGCCTTTCTTCACGCTTTCCGCGCGGCTGGAACTGGCGCGCCGGACGGGGGATGATGAATATCGCAGGCGGATCAAGGCCGATGTGCGGGAATTATGCGATGCGGGTTTTGATGCGTTCCGGGTGGCCTTGTATGAATTCGAGGCGAAAGTAGCCTCACGCGCCGTGGACTATGACCTTGAAACCTTATTGAACAGCCCCCTGGCCGAGGCCGTTATCATGAATCAGAAAGGGCAGAAAATATGCTGATCAATCCCCACCAGGAGAACCGTGAATGGCTGTTGACGGCCTTGGACTATCTTGAAGAATTCGCGGCGCAGGACGAGGACTATTTTGGCGACCGCAGCTATGAGGCCAAGGCCATGGCATACCAGCGGGCGGTTGTGGAGGACGGCAAATACCGGGTCGTCTTCCTGGGCGCTTTTAATGTGGGCAAATCCACCGCGATCAACGCCTTTCTCGGCGGCGCGTACCTGCCCATGGACATTGAAGAATGCACCTCGCGGCTGACCTTCATCCGGAAAGGGGAGGACCTGCGGCTGGCGCTGCAGCTGGAGTCGGGAGCCTCCCGAAACGAGATCGACGCCCTGGAGCGTTCCCTTGCCGGCATCGAGGCTGTCGTGGAAATCAGCGATGACAACCGTTCCCTTACCGTGCGTTGCCCGGACCAGAATCCCGACCGCATGTGCAAGGCCCTGGAGCCGTTGGTGACCGTGTCCGCCGACGAATGCTATCCCCACCTGGCCCCGCTGCGCGGCAAGATGGAATCCTTGACCCTGTTCCTGCCCACGGACGCCCTGGACACCGATATCGTCTTTATCGACACGCCGGGCGTGCACAGCATCTCGGACACGCGGCAGAAAATCACCTACGACATTATCGAGCACTGCCACCTCGTGGTCCTGTTCGTGGACAGCGCCTTTGTGGGCAATGTGCATGACCTGAATTTTATCAAGCGCATTATCACCTGCAGGAACCGGCGCGTTTTCTTCGTGCTGAACAAGGCCGACAAACTGGAGAACGAGGAGATCGACCCGCGCGCGACCCACGGCCCCGCCGCACAGCTGGTGGAAACATTCCGCCGCAATGACATTCCCGACAACGCCGACGTGTTCTTCCTGTCCGGGTACCGCGCCTTGCGCGCCATCGAACTGGACCAGGGGCTCCTGAAACTGGAGGAGGCCCTTGAGGACAACAAACTGCTGATCCCCACGGCTGTCACCGAACGAATCGTCCAGAGCCAGGAGCCCGAACGGGACCTCTCGGCCTATCTGATGGGACAGAGCCGTTTCTCGCATCTGAGGGAACGCCTGCTGGATTACCTGATCAATGAAAACAAATCTAACGCCATCGTGTCCCTGGCGGGCCGCTTCGTCTATGAGCGCGCCGCCGATTATCTCATCAGCATCCGGAACACGCTGAAACTGGCCCGCGACCCGCGCAAATTCGACGAACTGCGCGCCAGTCGTGAGGCGCTTATGGACCGTCTCAAAACGATACGGGAAACCGTCGGGGCTGCCCTTAAAACCTATGGGATACGCTTCCAGGGCGGTGAACTGGATGGCGCCGAGGTGCCGGGATATGTCGCCCGCATGCACGGGCTGCTCACGGAGGCGGCCATAGAGGCCCAGGTGGTGCAGCCCACCCTGTCGTGGCTGCGACAGGACGACCACTTAAAGCAAGCCTGCCGGGACAAGTTCAAGCCCCTGGCGCTGCAGCTCGAGCACCAGGTGGATACCTTTGTTACGGCCATCCTGGGTACGCTTACGGAGTCGGTCGAGGCGTCTGAAAAAGAGGTGTCGGAAATTGTGGCCGAGCAGATCGGGGCCGCCCGCGACCTGCGCGCCAACCTGATGGAACCGGAAAAGATCCTTCATGCCCAAGTGGAAAGTTCGGTTTCTGGCGAATACGTGGCTTTTGGAACCGGTGGCGCCCTTGTGGGCGTGATGGCCGGGGCTGCGGTCGGGTCCGTAGCGCCGGTGATCGGCACGGCGATTGGCGCCGGGATTGGCGGATTGCTGGGCGCTGCGCTGGGATTCCTGGCGCGTCTGGCGTGGAGCGAAGAACGCTGGGTCACGAAACTGACCCCGCTGGTGCGGCAAAACGCCCTTGAAATGCTGCTGCAGGGCAAAGCGGACGGTGCCAGGCCCATTGCGGCGCTGATCGCGGAATACCTGGAGAATCGGGGCAAGGCTTTCGAAGACGCCGTCAAGGCGGAACTCGAAAATGCCCTGGACGCCGTGCAGAAAGAGAGTTCTTCCCTGCTCGCCCGGGAAGAGGAGATCCGCCGCGAGCGCGATGCCATCATTGCCCGTCTTGAGCCCAAAGAATCCCGGCTGGAAGGCATACGCTCCCGTGCCGAATCCGTTCTGGAAGAGGATCCGATGCCCTGGGCCTCGACCTGAAGTACACATCGCGGTTTTATCCGTAATCCAGTATTGAATTCCGAATGGCACTGACGCAAGGTATTTGTAAATCGCAACTCTTAGGCGCTTAACGCCATTTCGCTGACAATTACCTATGAGTTTGACTTTCCTGGGAACGCCGCTCCCCAGAGCGGCAAAACACAGGAATAGATCCCCTGAATGGCAACCGTCCAAACCTTTGGCTGAGTCTTTTTGTCACTTCTCGTCCATACCCATAATCCTGCCGCTCTGGGGAGCGGCGTTCCCAGATATTCAGACTTCTGGGTTGCACTGAAGGTGTTCCTTCTTACGGGCGAAGTCTTGGAAGAGGCGTAGTACCTATAGGAAAAGTTTCTTTCCTTTCTGTAGTATGGCAAGCCCCGCGTTAGCAGAATACAAATAAACCGGTTGTAATTAGTGAATGTAGAAGCGGCGTCCCCGCCGCTTTTAACCCGGCAAGTTCGCGCCATCCTATACTGTCCCCGGAACTCCCAATAAACCTACTGCAGAGATTCCATGAACCGGCGGGAGAGTTCGGAAACGGTGGGGGTTGCAGGGAACGCGCCGGGGTAGGCTATATACTGGACATGGCCATCGGGATAAAGAACGTTGGTGCCCATGCTGCCCGAAGAAGTATCCCCCAGGTCTGTTGATATGAATTCCCACTCCATTGGTGCATGTATAGTTGTCACGCGTCCCTGCACAACATTGCTGAGGGGTTTCAACAGAAACTCCTTTCCGCTTTCGTCCCTGGCTTTGAGACATTCTCCCTCGTACTCGATTGGATCATTGTTCGCGGGATTAAGGAGTGTGTGCCAGTAGGCCCGAAAAGAAGCGTTATTGGATACGCTGAACAGCATCCGGGAAACAATGATATCGTCGCCTTGGCCATAACCGGCGCCCCTGTTTTCCCTGAAGGCCGCACGGGCGGCCTCCCGCGTGGGCCGGGACTCGTCACCACGGCTGTTCCCGTCTGAGGTCATCTGACCGATGCCTTCATCGTGGAGGTGCGCCATGTTTGCGGTTTGCTTTGCCTTCTGCTTTGCCTTGGACAGCACGGGCAGGTACATCGCCATCAGAATGCCGATAATTGCAATGACCACCAGTGCTTCAACCAGCGAGAAGCCACGACGATCCATGCGCGCAACCTTTCGTCGTTAATTCCGGAATCTCTGGAATTCCCAGCAGCACACCAGCAGGGTCAGGCCGATCAACAGCCAGTTGCCCAGGAAGTGTCTGGGCGCGTCGAGCAGCTTGTCATGGCCGTCGCAACCGGAACAGCCGCATCCGGGCTCTTCTTCGGGTTCCCCTTCGCCTTCACCTGGTGCTTCACCTTCGGCGGATATTTCACCCTCGCCTTCCGGCAGCGCTTCGCCTTCGCCTTCGGCGCGTGTCTCTCCCTCGCCTTCCGGCAGCGCTTCGCCTTCGCCTTCGGTTGGTGTCTCTCCCTCGCCTTCCGGCAGGACTTCGCCTTCACCTTCGGCGGGTGTCTCGCCCTCGCCTTCCGGCAGCGCTTCGCCTTCACCTTCAGCGGGTGTCTCTCCCTCGCCTTCCGGCAGGACTTCGCCTTCACCTTCGGCGGGTGTCTCCCCCTCGTCTTCGGGCAACGCTTCGCCTTCGGCAGGTATTTCACCTTCACCCTCGGTTAATTTTTCACCTTCGCCTTCAATAGGCGTCTCGCCTTCCTCCGCTTCTCCTTCCTCGGTAAGCGGGCATTCCAGATGAACAATACGCGTGGCAGTTCCAGGATCGCCCGTAGATCCTGTCACTTCATAACTCAGCGTATAGGCTTCCTGTTTTGGAGGGATGGGCCGCGCAATCACGTCTGGATTATTGAAGTCATTTTCGATGTACATCAGATTGCTTGTGTAAAGAAGTGCCGCCTGCTGCCAGATGAGCACCGGAACCGATGCCGGTTCCACAAGGTCCACCACCTCGCCGTCGCGAATGTCCAGCACCGATGCCAACCCGGCTTCCACATAGGGCGCATCACAGGCCAGCACCAGTTCCGCTTCCCCGGCCAGGATCACTACGATTGGAGCGTATTCATAGGCGCCCATATCCCAGCCTTTCCCCTGTGGTCGCGGAATACCTTCAATATCCGTGTCCGGCGCGCCCTCAGAAGTGCCGGCATCAATGCACGGCGATCCGGACTGCAGTTTGTAGCCGCCGGAGAACAGTGGATCTAAATCAATATTGCCTATACCGTCAAAGCCTCCGAAAATGCAGCTAAAAGTAACCATTGATGTGCCCTCGCACGAAATTTCGTCATCACCGCCAGCCCAATTGACATTGCCCCACAGAATGCAATTCCGTAGTACTGAATCCCAAGCCCAAATACCTCCTCCAATTCCTGCAACATTTTGCCGAAATGTACAATGATAAAAATAGGGGAAGGAATACCAATTACTAAAAACAGCGCCGCCGTGGTGGGAAGCGCGATTATTGTCAAAATAACAATTAGTAAATTGTGCTGTGCAGTAATAGTCAATGTATACTGCACCACCATCCGCATTCGCGTTGTTGGCTATAAAAGAACAATTGCTTATGTGAGGAGATGCGCCGTAGGTGATGTATATTGCACCACCGTGGTATGCCGAATTAGAGGTAAAAAGGCAGTTCCGAATAATGGGGGAAACGTGTCGAATATACATTCCCCCCCCCACGTATTCACTATATCCGCCTGTTATATGGAAACCATCAAGAATGGCGCGGTCAGCACCGTATATACTACCCCTAAAAAGTGTAGGGCTGGTTTTCCAGTTTCTTTTGTCACGGCTTGCTTCAACACCTGAAAACCCGCCATAAAGGGCCACGCCTTCCCTCATGGTGAGCATGGTGTCAGTGGTGGCGGTGTAGGTTCCCGCAGCGACCCAGACTTCGCCGCCGCCATCCTCTTCTGCCATGTTAACAGCATCCTGCAAACTACTGAAGGCTGTTTCCCACGATCGACCATCGGGATTTGGATCTATGCTGTTTATATTCACAAAATAGATATTGTCGCTAAAGACGGCGGCTACCGTCTTATCCCCGTCCATTACGAAGGAGATTTCAGGTTCATTCATAGAGACATCGCCCGTCCAATGGGTAAAGAGGCCGCCCATGTTTTGTGCTGCAATTCGGGCGATATCACCGCGCTCAAATATATACTGTCCCTCGGGCGGGCGGGTAATGCCAGCCCCGGCAGGAATGATATTGATGGTCAGGGTAACCCAATCCTCATCTTGTACGCCTTCTTCATAGGCGCCCATATCCACACCCATGCCCTGAGGCCTGGGATTTCCCTCTATATCCACGGAGGGCGCACTAAGCAACGTACCGGCATCGATGCAAGGCGAATTGAACTGTAGTTTAGGAATGCCCGGCGATGTCAGTAGCCTGGGGTCAACATCCATGTTGCCTTCACCGGAAATACCGCCTCGAACACAGCTGTAGCTAATGCTGGCACCCTCACTTGATTCAGGATATGTGGCTGCATTATTGCCCCAGAGAATACTGTTTTTTATCATGGTGGTCGGCGAAAAATAACAGTAAACGGCGCCGCCTTCACATGTAGCCCTATTATTTGTAAGAGTACAATTAACGATGAGACTTGACGAATCATCATCAAATATGGTTATGGCACCACCCCAAAATGCGGCCCTGTTATCCGTAAATACACAGTTTGTGATTGTCGACTCTGAAGAAATACAGGCTATGGCGCCACCGTAATCCGCGATGTTGTTGGTAAATATACAGTTCATTACCTGTGTTTCCGCCCTGTGGTTTGAGATGCCTCCACCATTGGCTTCATAAACAAACCCATTGACAATATGCAAGCCATCCAGAAGCGTTACATCCGCCCCGTGTACGCAACGACGCATGGATTCACCGTCAATCACCGTAGGGTTGTTTTTCCAGTCGCGTTGATCAAGTTCAGTTTCCACTCCCGAGAAACCGCCAAATACAGATACTCTCTCTTTCATGTACAACACGTTGGCCGCTGCCGAGGTATACAGCCCGGCTGTCGCCCATATCGAGCCTCCGCCATCCTCTCCGGCCCTGTCCACCGCCTCCTGCAGTGTCGCATAGGCGCTTTCCCAGGACCGGCCATCGGGACTTTCAGCGGTGCTGTCAGCCTTCACATAATAGATGTTCTCATCGAACACGGCAGTTGCGGTTTTGTCCGCATCCATCACAACGGAGATTTCACGGGTATCTCCGGACACATCACCCGACCAATTCTTAAATAATCCGAACATGTCTTGAGCCGTAATCAGAACGGTATCGCCGCGTTCAAAACAATAGAGACCTTTCGGCGGCGTGGTGCGCCCCATATCAGCAGGACTCGTATTGATGGTAAGTACAACCAAGTCTTCATTTGCCTCTCCTTCATAAGCGCCCATATCCACGCCTGCCCCTTGTGGCCGTGGATTGCCCATAATATCTGTGTCGGGAGCGCCATCAGAAGTACCCGCATCAATACAGGGGGAATGGGGATGTATCTTGGGCTTTCCCGGAGCAGCCAATAGCATTGGGTCAACATCAATATTGCCTTCCCCGGAGATACCTCCCCGAACGCAACTGTAGGTAACGCTGGGGACTCCATTTATTTCAGAAATGCCTGTTGCACCATTACCCCAAATAATGCAGTTGGTCACCGTGGGCGAGGCATTGAACTGATTTTTCATGCCGCCGCTGTTCCCTGTGAAGGTGCAGTTGGTTACCGTGGGCGAGGAGTCGGATCCATTGTCCATGCCGTAGCCGCCGTTCCCTGTAAAGATGCAGTTGGTCACCGTGGGCGAGGCGTCTATATTGTACATGCCGTCGTCGCTGTTCTCTGTGAAGGTGCAGTTGGTTACCGTGGGCGAGGAGGTGCTATTGAGCATGCCCCAATGGTTTCCTGTAAAGGTGCAGTTGGTTACCGTGGGCGAGGCGTGTTTATTGTACATGCCGTCGTCGCTGTTCCCTGTGAAGGTGCAGTTGGTTACCGTGGAGGAACTATAATAATTTGTCATGCCGGCGCGGCTGTTCCCTGTGAAGGTGCAGTTGGTTACCGTGGGCGAGGAATAATCATTGTCCATGCCGTGGCGGCTATTCTCTGTGAAGGTGCAGTTGGTCACCGTGGGCGAGGAGGTGCTATTGTGCATGCCGCTACTAGTATTCCCTGTAAAGGTGCAGTTGGTTACCGTGGGCGAGGCGTTATCATTGTACATGCCGCCCCTGAAATCACTCGTTCCGCGTGTAATCACAAACCCGTCCAGCACGGCATCGTTGGCGCCGATGACACATCGGCGCATATCCTCGCCGTCAATGGTGGTCACCTGGGTGGTCCAGTCGCGCTGGTCGCGTTCGCTTTCCGTACCGGAGAAGCCCCCATAGAGGGCCACGCCTGCTTTCATGGTCAGCACGGGGTCGGTGGCGGCGGTGTAGGTGCCCGCAGCGACCCAGACTTCATCGCCGGTAGACGCGGCGTTTACGGTAGCCTGAAGCGCGCCCGCGTCTTGCCAGGACGTGCCGCCGCCGCTTC
The DNA here is from genome assembly GCA_012730105.1 of Candidatus Hydrogenedentota bacterium. Lineage (GTDB taxonomy): Bacteria > Hydrogenedentota > Hydrogenedentia > Hydrogenedentales > CAITNO01 > JAAYBJ01. Next base: position 1,197 of record JAAYBJ010000290.1, on the reverse strand, counting down.
CATCGGGGGCGACATACCAGGTGGCGGCGTAGGCCGGCCACGCGGCGACGGTCAGCAGCAGGAGAAAAAACGCTTTTCCCCACAGTTCGCGAAAACCCTGTGCTGTACCCATGCGAGCACCTCCGAATCCCCGTTTGTTCGTTGTCCGCCTTATCGTAACCTCCGCGTTATGCTGACAGAAACGGTCTGATCAGCATGAACACATCGACCGGCTTCACTGCCCATGCAACCGACCGACTGACGGCACAACGATACTTTTGAGGACACCATAATGACATCTGTTTAATTCTTTGCTAGACCGAAGAATTACCTGTTCGCATTATATAACTAAGTATCTTTTTTTGTCAAGGCCTTGGATCGCTTCTGTTAAAACTCGTCAGAAATATCACACGATTAAATTACTGACAACTTGAATATTATGTTTTATACGATAAAAAACATAAAGAATTTCTGAATTCCCGGAATTTTCCCAGTTATCCATGAATGTAGAAGCGGCGTCCCCGCCGCTTTCAACCCGGCAAGGTTGCCGCATCTACATTTTATTAGTAGATTATCGGTTCGTAGCCTCTATAAAAAACAAGAAATTAAATCGTTGTATGGATGTTGTTTTGGAGTGCGCAAGCCATGCTTGCGCTTTTACTTTTGCTTTCGCATAGGCCGTAAAATTCAGTATTAATAACCTGATATTTTGTTGCAAACCAGCAAGAAAGCGAAAGCGCAAGCATGGCTTGCGCACTCCAAAAGATGCAAAACATTGGTCTTTTCCCGCCGCCTTCTTGAAAAATAAAGCGAACGCGGGCTGTTCCTCACCTGCGGCTTCAGAAGATGGATTCCGGTCTTTTCGCGGCCTGGCGTGCTCTTCGATACACGTTTTTTTCACCGCGAAAAACCGGAATGACACGTTGTTGCTGGGTTCTTGATCTAACGTGGGTTTTGCCCACAACCCAGAAAGAAAATAGTTATAGTATGTTGTTCACACTTTAGTGTGCATGTTAACACAAAAGCCCTGAACAACTTAGCACGCTGAAGCGTGAACAACATACCAAACTTCTTGTTTTTGTTGATAGAATATTTTCCATAAGGTACTACGCTTCGTCCGGGACTTCGCCCGGAAGAAGTGGCGCCTTTGGCGCAACCGAAACGCAGCATCTCAGTCAGAAACAAACACGTGAAACACACCCGTATCAACGTATTTAT
>JAAYBJ010000289.1 GCA_012730105.1 Candidatus Hydrogenedentota bacterium | reverse complement strand
TTGTGTCCGCCATCCCGGAGGGATGACGGAAACGGTATCCGCATCAAAAGCGCTGTAAAACCAGTTCCGCTTACACACGTGCCAGGAATACATCCTGCGTATACATCCCCCGGCGCTTCGCGCCACCCCCCTCGAGGGGGGACCTTATGTCGGCGGTAGTCCCGTCTTTTCGCTTTCGCGCCTGACACGCTTTAATTTTTCCCACGCTGGAAGAGCACGGCGGCGACAATGATGAAACCGGTGAGCATGAGGCGGCCAGCCTCGCCGACGGCATTGAGGCTGAGGATTTTTTCGAGGTAGCCGATGGTCAGGGCACCGACCAGGGTCAGCGCCATGGAACCCCGGCCGCCCATAAGATTGGTGCCGCCGATCACCACAATGGCGATGGCGGTCAGTTCATAGGATCCGCCCGCCTCCGGGTCGCCCTGGGTTTCCTGGGCGGCCTGGCAGATGCCGGCAACGGCGGCGAACATGCCGCTGAGGGCATAAGCAAGTGTCTTGGTCCGGGCTACAGGCACGCCCGACAAACGTGCCGCCTCCTCGTTGCCGCCGATGGCGTAGAAGTAGCGCCCAGGCCGGAACCGCGCGAGCAACAGCCCGGCCGCCAGCGCGCAGGCCAGGAACACCAGGGTCACCACCGCGATATTCTCCCCCAGGATGCGCGCGTTCAGTAAATCGAAGAATCGCGGAAAATCAAGGTAGACAAAGCCGTCCTCCGTCTGCACGCCCTGGGAAATCTTGCGACCGCCGGAAATGTACTTGGCCACGCCGCGCGCGAAAACCATCATGGCCATGGTGGCGATGAAGGGCTGCACGCGGAACCGGGCGATAAGCGCGCCCGAGGTGGTACCGCAACAGAGTCCGACCATCAGGCATGCGGGCACGGCGGCCAGGGGCGTCCAGCCCCAGTGGATCATGAGCAGCGCGGAAAGCACGGACACCAGCCCCAGCACGCTGCCCACGGCCAGGTCGATGCCGCCCGTGATGATGACCAGGGTCATGCCGCAGGCGAGTATGCCGTAACGCGAGATGTGGCGCAACATGTCGCGGTGGGTCTCCCAGCGGAAAAAGGAGCCTTCCGCGTTGAACAGCGCGCCCAGGCACAGGATAATGACCAGCGCGAGCAGTGCCCGGAACAGGGGTTGGGCAAGGACGCGGCGCGCACTTTCAAAACGGGTTGTGGCAAGGTTCATGGTGTTTCCTTCCCCGTGCCGCCCATGGAAGCGGCCAGCACGGCTTCAGGCGTGGCGTTGCTTCGGTCAAATTCAGCGGTAACCTTTCCCTGGTGCAGCGCCAGGATACGATCGCTCAAGGCGAGCATCTCGGGCATTTCCGAGGTAATCAGCAGCAAGGCAATGCCCGCCGCCGTCCACATGTTCATCAGCGCGTATATTTCCTGCTTGGCGCCCACATCCACGCCGCGGGTTGGCTCATTCAACAAAAGTACGCGCGGCTCCACCTCCAGGCATTTGGCCAAGGCGACCTTCTGCTGGTTGCCGCCCGACAACGTGCCCACCGCCTGGGCCAGCGACGCCACACGGATGCCGAAATCCGCTTTGCGCCGCTCCGCGACATTCCGCTCCAGCGCGTCCCGCAGCAGCCCCCCGGGCGACAGGCGCGGCAGCGCCGCCAGGCTGATGTTATGGGTAACACTCATCGGCGCCACCAGCCCTTCCCGTTTCCGGTCGTTGGACAACAGGGCGACACCCCGGTCCAGAGCATACTTTGGCGAGCGTGGCCGGTACACGGCGCCCTCCACCCGGACCTGTCCCCCGGTGACCGGGCCGTAGGCGCCGTACAAGCCGTTGACCAGGACATCGGATCCGGAACCCTGCAGCCCCGCCAGGCCCACGATTTCGCCACGGCGCAGCAGGAGGGACACCCCGTTCACCGCCGGACGCGGACGACCGCCGGGATCGGGCACGGTGAAGCGCTCCAGTTCCAGCGCCACAGCCCCCGGCGTCTGCGGGTCCCGATGGATCTGTTCGTCCACGGTGCGGCCGATCATCCACTTTATCAGCCCGTCCCGGGGCAGGTCGTCCCGGTCCGCCGTGCCGATATACCGGCCGTCGCGCAACACGGTAATCCGGTCCGCGACGCGGTAAATCTCTTCCATTTTATGGCTGATGTAAATGATGCCGCACCCGTCCTGTTTCAGGCCGTCCATCACCGAAAACAGGCGTTCCACCTCAGGCTCGGTGAGCGCGCTGGTGGGCTCGTCCATCACCAGGACGCGCGCGTTGAAGGCGAGCGCCTTAGCGATTTCAATACTCTGCTGCACGCCGATGGAATACTCCCCCACCCGCGTCCCCGCCCGGGCGGCCACGCCCAACCGTTCCAGCAGTGCGGCGCAATTCTTTTCTTCCCGTGAAAAGCGCAGCCATCCCGCCCGGCCGGTCCGCTCGCGGGCCAGGAAAATATTGTCAGACACGGTCATGGACGGAATCAGCGACAGTTCCTGGTGGATGATGGAAATGCCGTGGCGTGCGGCGTCCTGGGGCGACTTGAAGCGCAGCTTCGTTCCGTTCAGAACGATATCACCCTCGTACTCCGGGTAAACGCCGGACAATATTCGCATGAGCGTGCTCTTGCCCGCGCCGTTCTCACCGGCGAGCACGTGGGTCTCCCCCGCACGAAGATCGAAACGCACCTCCTGAAGCACCCGCTGCCCGGAAAAGGACTTGCTGATTTCCTTCATTTCGAGTAGCGGTACAGACATGTGCCCGGGCTTCCTTTGGTGGATGGTTTCGCCGAATACGATAACGGATTCCCCTTCGCACTTCAAAACCGCCCCACTTGGCGCCGCCCCAAAGGGTTCAGAAAACGGGTAGCGAATAGAACCCGACTTTCATTGACAGGCCAAAAAAAACGCCCCGCGGATACATCTGTCCGCGGGACGTTACAACTTCCATTCAACAAATAATCTCTTGGTCCTCAGTCAAACAGTATGGCAACCGTGTTCGCCATACTCGGCAGAATAGGCGCTTCTCCACCCAGATCCATACTGATGGACTGGTCCTGGCCGGGAGAGGGTGGTACATAGGGAATCCAGGACACGTGACCGTCCATAAAGAGCACATTGCATCCGCCGGGCACATGGTTGAAATAACTGATGTTGTCATAATTGGCGAACGCGTCCATCATCGCCCAGATCGTGCTTTGTGCCATGGCGGAAGTCTGGGGATTGTTCACGTCGGTTATCATGAAGCGTTCGTTGCCTTCCTTAATTCGGTACAGGGTGTCGCCGCCGCCGTTGCCATAGCCATCGGGAACCTCCCAGTCCTCGCCGGCGATACGCAAAAGGGCCACCCCGGCCGGAACGCCGCCTGGGGCCATTACATAACTAACCAGTTCGCCTATCAAGGCGTCCAGACCAATGGCAAACTGGCAGTTCAACCAACCCGACGTGGGGACGTTCAATCCAAGAGCACTGGCCGAAGCAAGATTTATCAGCAGGGGACTGCTTACGTCTATGGGCGGGAGACTCGGATGACCCATCCGGTCAAACATCCAGCCGATGTAGGCGTAACTGGCGTCGGCCCGGCTTGGGTTTTCCTCCCTCCAGAAATTCCAGTCACCGTTTGCATCCTGCAGATAATCCACCTTCTCTTCCGCGTCCGATGGACAAATCAGGATGGAAGGGTCGCTGTTATAATTGGGATACCAAGAGGACACCAGCGGCGCAACCGCTAATACCGCCATGCTCGTGTCTCCGGCAGTTCCCGGCCAATTTGTCATAGACACGTTGGTAACCTGCAGGGGCGGCCAAAAATCCTTCTGTTCGTCCGCATACAACTTGAAAATAGTGCCCCATTGTTTCAGGTTATTCTGACAAGACTTTCTGCGGGCTGCTTCACGCGCCCGGGCAAGGGCGGGAAGCAGAATGGCTGCCAGGATGCCAATAAT
>JAAYBJ010000288.1 GCA_012730105.1 Candidatus Hydrogenedentota bacterium | reverse complement strand
TGGGCGGGGTGCAGGGGGAAAACATTACGGTCATGTGCGATGTAAATGAGAAGAATCTCAATCACATCGGGCAGCACTTCCCAAAAGCCCGCAAGGAACGGGATTTCCGAAAGGTGTATGACCATGCAGATGAGTTTGACGCGGTAGTCGTGAGTACTTGTGAGCATACACACGCTTTTGCAACGTTGCCCGCCCTGCTGCTTGGCAAGCACGTTTATTGTGAGAAGCCTTTGACGCATGGTATCTGGGAAGCACGGGTGGTCCGCGAAGCGGCGGTGAAAGCCGGTGTCGCCACGCAGATGGGCACGCAAATCCATGCTGAAAATAATTACCGTCGTGTGGTGGAACTGATCAAAACCGGCGCCATCGGCAGTGTCAAGGAAGTTCATGTATGGGTTTCGCGTGCCTGGGGCTGGCAGAGCGAAGAAGAGGCCAAAAAAGCGAATGATATTGTGTTTGTCCAGGAACGTCCTGCGGAAGATCAGCCTGTGCCCGCTGAGCTGGATTGGGATTTGTGGCTGGGACCTGCCCCGGCGCGTCCCTTTAACGAGGTCTATTTCCCGGGTCCAAAGTGGTATCGCTGGTGGGATTTCGGCAGCGGCACCATGTCGGATCTCGGCAGCCACTGGATTGATCTCCCCTTCTGGGCGCTTGATTTGGACTACCCGTTAACGATTGAGGCCTCAGGGCCGCCTCCCCATCCGGAACTGGCCCCTGCCTCTATGCAGGTTACTTACGAATACGGTGCGCGGGGCGACCGTGGCCCGCTTAAATTGACCTGGTACCAGGGATTCAACAAGCCACAAATTTTTACTGAGGGCGGCATCCCGCAATGGTCCGACGGCACCCTGTTTATCGGCGATAAAGGCATGCTGCTTTCCGACTATGGCAAACACGTGTTATTGCCCGAAGATCAGTTCAAGGATTTCCAACGCCCCGCCCCCTTTATTCCCGAATCGCTGGGGCATCATGCCGAGTGGATTCACGCCTGCAAGACCGGCGAACCGACGACGTGTCCGTTCGCCTATTCCGGTCTGCTCACAGAGGCCAACCACCTCGGGAATGTCGCCTATCGCCTTGGCAAAAAGTTGGAATGGGATCATGTGAATCTGCGCTGTCCCAACGCGCCGGAGGCGGACGCGATTATTCACCGTCCCTACCGGGAACCATGGAAGCTGGTCTGACATTCATGCAAGAGAGGCGCCAAGTATAAACAGTTGCCGGCCTGATTCGTTCAGACCGGCAATTTATTTTTTTTACGAGTGGTCCGTGTGTCTCTGATCCGTCTTATTCAGGCGTCTGTATCTGGTTTCGCCGATGTAGTTTGAAACATGGAATCGTGGTAGTCCAAGCCATTTTTCCTGCCATCAGCAACCCATAGGATAGAGAAGAAGAATGCGCATTTGGTCTTTGTTGATAATATGCATGATGGCGCCAACGATATCCGTAGCTTCCTGTGGCACCGTGTTTCTGGAGGGCGATACTATTCGTGTTCCCCCGCCAGTCGGCTCGGCTACGGCTGAAGGGGATTGGCGGGTTTTAAACGACTGCTATGAACAGGTGGGTTCCGGGACTTGGTCTGGCGATGGGGACGATATCGAAATAGGCCGTTTGCCCTTGGGCTGGTATCAAATTGAGTTTTCAGACACCACGTCACAACCGGCGGGCTTTACAACAGCAGCCGTGCTCGCTCAGCAGCAATCCGCCCGGCAGGATTCGCCGGTCGCGCTGGATGTTGCTTTGTCCTGGGTGCCGGATGCGGATCCCGAAGTGTGGCAACGCTGCATGGCATTGGCGCGAATGGCGGGCGTGGCGATGGTGCGTGATCGGCTGCGCTGGCGTGACCTCCAACCGGCGCCCGGCCCATTCCTTCCTGAGACCACCTATGACGTGACCGCCCGGTTGCAGCAAAAAGCGGGGCTGCAGGTGCTCCAGGTTTTTCACCAGACACCCGAATGGGTCTACAAAGATGAGCGGGACAGGGGGCGCGTTCCCCGTGACCTGCGGGATACCTGGCGTTTTTGCAGGGGTCTCGCCCAACGCTTCCGGGGGCAGGTACAGGCATGGCAGCCATGGAATGAAGGGAATGCCGACAATTTCGGCGGGCACACCATTGACGAATTATGCAGTCATCAGAAAGCCGCATTTTGGGGGTTTCGGGCCGGCGACCCGGAGCTGATGGTCTGTTGGGCGCCGCTGGGAGGCGTTAATTCCGAAGCGCTTTGCAAGGGCATCACGGATAACGGTACGGCCGCTTATTTCGATATATTCTCCATGCATTCCTATGATTGGCCCCATGATTACGCCAAGTTGCGGCAATGGGCGCTCAAAGCGGCCGCAGGGAAGCCCCTGTGGGTTACGGAAAGCGACCGTGGAATCAAAACGGATCCCGACTCCCCTCTTGGAGACCTGACGCGTGAAAATGAGCGGCGGAAGGCGGAATTTATTACGCAGTCGATTGCGTCCAGTCTGGCGGCCGGCGCGTCGCGCCATTTCCATTTCATCCTGCCCCAGTATCTCGAACAAGACGGCCAGGTTCAGTTTGGCCTGCTTCGTCATGACCAAAGCCCGCGCATGGGATATGTCGCTTTGGCCGCGGCCGGCAGGCTCCTTGCCGGAGCGAGGTATCTGGGGCGCCTGGAGAACAACGACGCGCCAGAAAGGTATGTATACGCGTTTCGGGCCTGGCCGGACGGTCTTCCCAGGGATGTGTTGGTGGCTTGGGCCGAAGCGCCCGTGGATTGGCCTGAACGGGGGCGGACCCGTTCACCCCTTGGCCTGCCTCTAGAGCTTTCGGTTATGGCCGTGTATGATTTTTTGGGGCGTTCCCTGGGTGTTACGCCACCGGAAACTACAGGCGGCGCCCCCCTCTTTATCCTGTTGCCGGAAGGCGCTGCGGATATCCTTACCCTACAGGCGCCATGTTCGAGTCCCCTGTTGCCTGCCACGGAAGAACCCTCTCCCGTGGTACTGCAATTTTCCGCGCCAGATATGCCTATCCGGGGACGAATCATAAACTGGGCTCACGAGCATGACCGGATTATGGCGCCCGGAGTTTATACGGTCACCATATATGCCTATAATTTCGGAGACAAATTGGTTTCGGGAACCATTGAGGTTACAGGATTATCTCCCGCCTGGCAGTGTAAACCCATGGGCTGGTCGGTGACCCTCGAACCTATGGAACGGCATGAACAGGCTCTACAGCTGGTTATCCCGGAGCCGGGCAGTAAAGACAATACGGATGATTGGGTGCGTCTCACGGGCAATTTTGGGGATGCAGGCAAAGCACTTCTGGCCGTGCGTATCCGGACGCACAACGAACCGTAACGTGTATCGTCTCGAAGGCAGTCCATTCCCCGGCACTCTCGCAAACAGTAGACCGGGGAAAACTGTTATCGGTCACATATTGTTTTCGCTGGTAAACACGCCAATAAGATTGGCCATGCTGGGCAGTACAGGCTGGGTGGCGCCGAGGTCCATGCTTTCAGTGTTGTCCGTGCCGGGCGCCGGCGCCACATAAGGAATCCAGTCCACGTGGCCGTCCATGAACAACACGTTGCAGCCACCGGGTACATGGTTAAAGAACTCGATACCCCCCGAGTTGCCTACGGTATCCATCATAGCGAACAATGAACTCTGTGCCATGGCGGAGGTCTGCGGGTTGTTCACATCCGTTATCATGAAGCGTTCATTGCCTTCCTTGAGACGGTAAACGGTATTCCCTCCGCCGTTGCCGATTCCATCAGGCACTTTGACATCCAGACTGGCCAACTCGAGTAAAACAATCCCGCCGGGCGTATCACCGATTCGGCCGATAATGCTGCCAAGCAGGCTGTTGGCCATGTGGCCGAATTGCTGGGGGACCATGCCACCGCTTGGAACGTTCAGGTTTAGCGCCGTTGACACCGCGGACAGGTTGTCCAGTGTATTAATGTCAATGGGGGGTAAATAAGGTTTTTGAAGCAGGTCAAACATCCAGCCGATATACATGTAACTCAGGCCTGCCTCCCAAGGCCGATGCCAGAATTCCCAGTCGCCTTGGTCATCTTTAAGCGAGTCAATGCTGTCCACCGCATCGGACGGGCAAATGCAAATAGACGCGTCACTGTTATAGTTGGGATACCACGCGGAGACCAGGGGCGCGGCCGCCAACTCCAATTTGTCCGGAACGGAACCCACCGGCCAGTTGTCCTCCGTATTGTCTGCGACCTGCAACGGAGGCCAATAGTCTTTTTGTTCGTCGGCATATAACTTAAAGATGGTGCCCCACTGCTTCAGGTTGTTCTGGCAGGACTTTCTTCGCGCCGCTTCGCGCGCCCGCGCCAGCGCGGGCAACAGTATGGCGGCCAGAATCCCGATAATGGCGATGACCACAAGCAGCTCGATCAAAGTAAAGCCTTTACGTCGCATACCTAAGATCCTTTCACTAATATAGACCATTTACGAAAACACAAAGAAGACCATTACTATAGTACACCTAAGAAATTGTACCACAAAATAGGATAAACCACAATGCAAAAAGATTGCCTTAAATGACCGATGGATGATGACGCCCTGGGAATGAATATGCATAATTAGCGGGACTCCAAGCCTTTACACATAGTCTTTCCGCGAGACTTGCCTGCGATAATGCCACGTTGCCTGTCACCGTTTCCGCCTGACATCAAAATAGACGGCCGCGAGAATGACCAGGCCCTTGAGGATGTATTGGTAGGAGAAATGTACGCCCGCCTGGTTAAGACCCTTGTCCAGCGTGCCGATGATGATGGCGCCGATGAAGGTGCCGGGAATTGAGCCGATACCGCCGGTGAAGCTGGTACCGCCTACGACCGCGGCGGCGATAGCATTTAATTCGAAGCCGGCGCCGGAGGCGGGTTCCGCACTGTACAGTTGCGAGGTGGCGATGATTCCCGCGATACCCGTAAACAGGGCGCAGAGGATATAGACGGTGATTTCGGCGCGTCCCACGGCGATGCCAGTGAACCGTGCCGCCTCCCGGTTGCCGCCAATGCCGTAGAGGTGCTGGCCGAAACGGGTACGGTGCAGCAACACTGCGCTGATGATAAGAATAACGAGCATAATAAGCACGGGCACGGGCAGCACGCCAGCGATGCGGCCGTTGCCCAGGCCCAGGAACAGGGTTTCGTGGGCGGGGATGGAAATGGGCCGCCCCTGGTTAAAACGAAGCGCGGCGCCCCGGGCTACCATCATGGTGGCCAGCGTGATGATGAAGGGCGGCATCTTGGTGCGGGCGGCGCAGACGCCGTTGAAGGCGCCGAAGAGCACCGCCACCGTCAGCCCGGCACCCACGGCCAGGAAGAAACGAAACAGGCTTTGCGTTTCCGCCTCGCCATAGCCCAATACATAGACGGCGGTGGTCCCGACCACGGCGAGCACGGCCCCGACGGACAGATCGATGCCGCCGATCAGAATGCAGAAGGTCATGCCGAAGGCGATGATGGCGTTCACGGATATCTGCTGCACCAGGTCCACCAGATTTTCAGGATTGAGGAAACCGGGCACCAGTATCCGGAACAACACCATCAGGGCGATGGAAGCGCCTATGAGGGGAATAAGCCGTTTCGCCGTGTTCATGCCGTTTTAACTCCCGTAAGCAGTGTCATGATTTCCTCCATGCCGGTGTCCGCGGCGTCCAGGGTTTTCAAAATGCGCCCGTCACGATACACCGCCACCCGGTGCGACATGTTCAACACCTCGTTAAGGTCTGAGGAAATGAGCACCACGGCCATTCCCTCTCGGACAAGGCCCCCAAGGAGGCGGAACATTTCCTCGCGCGCGCCCACATCCACGCCCCGCGTCGGTTCATCCAGAATGAGCACCCGGGGGCGGTGTTCCATCCACCGAGATACCAGCACCTTCTGCTGGTTGCCGCCGGACAGGCCGGTAATAGGCTGTTCGGCATTCGCCACCTTGATGGCGAAGCCTTCAATGGCACGCTGTATAATTGAATGCCGTCGGGACAGATCAGGACGGCATCCCGGATTCCATTCACGGACCCAGGGAAGGGCGAGGTTGAAGGCCACGGTCTGGATCATGACCAGGCCCTGTCCCTGACGGTCTTCCGGGATCAGCACCATGCCCGCGCGCAGCGCCTCACGGGGACTGTGAATATCAACGGTCTCTCCCGCCAGTGCGATTTCCCCTTTCCTGACAGGATCAATGCCGAAAAGGGCCCGTGCCAGTTCGGTTCTGCCGGAACCTACCAGTCCGGCAATGCCCAGCACCTCGCCTTCATGGAGGGTAAGACTGACCTCGTGCACCCGGTCGTTGCTTAAGCCGGTCACCTGGAGCGCGATTGGACCAGCAACATGGGGCGGGCGATGAAAATAGTCCACCACATCCCGGCCCACCATCCAGCGCACGAGTTCGCGCTGGTCCACCTCGCTGACGGGACGCGTGCCCACGGTGCGGCCGTCGCGCAACACGGTTATCCGGTCAGCCAGTTGCATGATTTCTTCGAGCCGGTGGGAGATATAGATAATGCCCACCCCCTGCGCGCGCAGACGACGCAGCGTGGTAAACAACGCCGCCGTCTCGGCATCGGACAGGGCCGAAGTCGGTTCGTCCAGCACCAGGATGCGGGCACGGGTTGCCAGGGCGCGCGCGATCTCCACCAACTGGCGGTGGGCCACGCTGAGATTGGACACGGATTTTCGCACGTCACGGATCTCATGAAGGCCGAGGCGTTCCACCAGTTGCCTGGCCGCGTCGGCCATGGCCCTGTGGCGCATGAAACCGAATGCATGGGGTTCCCGTCCCAGGAAGATGTTCTCCGCAACCGTCATATTCGGCGCGAGGGAAAGTTCCTGGTGAATGATGCGGACGCCCAACCGGTCTGCGGCGGTCACGCCATTCACGTCAACCGATGCGCCCTCGAAGAGGACGGCGCCTTCATCGGCTTGGTGGATGCCGCCAAGCACCTTGATGAGGGTGGATTTGCCCGCACCGTTTTCGCCCAGCAACGCGTGGATTTCGCCGGGGCACAGGTCAAAACACACGCGGTCCAACGCAGTAACGCCACCGAAACGCTTGGTGATTCCCTCCAACACCAGCATCGGTGCGGATGATTTCTCCGGGGCGATATTCACGCGGCCGGTTCCGGGGCGGTTTCGAAGGCGTCAGCATTCTCTTTGGTAATCAATTTGACCGGAATTTTAACGTCCTTCTCCACAGGCTTGCCTTCGAGATGTTCGTACAACTTTTGCGCGGAAACCCGGCCAATTTCACGGGGAAATTGAGCGGAGGTGGAATACATTTTGCCTGCTCGGATTGCGGTAATGGCTTCCTTGGACCCGTCCACGGTCACCACGGTCACCTGGTCGAGTTTACCGGCGGATTCTATAGCGGAAATGGCGCCCAGGGCGCTGGGATCATTGATGGGGAAGACAGCGTTCACCTCCGGGAAACGGCTCAACAGGTCGCGCATGACGGGCCGTGCCCCTTCGGTCGTGCCCTTGCCCTCCTGGGTGTCGAGAAGGGTCATCCCCGGGAATTTGGCCATTTCTTCCTTGAATCCATCCACGCGGTCGATACAGGCTTTGTTGACGGACTGGTGCAAAATCACCACCTTCGCGTCAGGCCGCACCTCATTCAGTGCCCGCGCGGCCAGGCGCCCTGCTTCCACATTGTCCGACGCCACCTGGCACAGCACCAGGTCCGCGTCTTTGACCGGGGCATCCACCACCACCACGGGAATGCCTTTTTGCTTCGCGTGCACCAGCGTTCCCGTGATGCCCTCCCAGTTCACCGGGTTCAGAAAAATGCCGGCAGCGCCTTGAAGCACCAGGTCGGAACAGTCATTTTTCTGTTTAAGGCTGTTGAACTGAGCATCCAAAGTTACCAGCCGGTCCCCATGCGCCTCGATGACTTCCAGCAGTCCGGCATTCAATTCCACAAAGAACGGGTTGTTCATGGTTTGAAAGGACACGCCGAATAAGCGCCCGCCAGATGTTTCCTTTCCGGCTGGAGGAGGTGAATCGATGGAACCCGCAGGTTTCTGATTGCAGCCCGGAACCACCAATGCAATATTCAGGATCACCACAAACAACGGCAGGTACTTATTCATTCATGTTGCCCTTCTTATGAGGAGATTGATTTGTATGGCATTGCCCTGAAGCGATTATAGCACTCTAAATAGAAGGGCACAAAAGCACCCATTGTTTAGCGCCCGGGTTGACAAGGCAGGCTTTGGCTAGTATGCGTGTCAATCGTTCTCCCCCATCAAAGAATACAAAGTTATTGACATCCGGTAATCTCTGTTATATAATTAAAATGGCCATTTAAAATTTGTATTTGAATATTAGGCCGGAGATGGATTATGACGAACCAGAGACGCGGACAGGACACAAAAGAGCGTATTCTTGAGGCTGCTGGCAAGATCTTTGCCGAGAAAGGCTACCGGGATGCGACCCATGCAGAGATCTGCCGTCGTGCTGAAACCAACGTGGCTTCCATCAATTATTATTTCGGTTCCAAGGAAAACCTGTATCGGGAGGTGTTCGAGCACCTGACCCGGCAGTTGAGGCATCTTTATCCCCTGGATGGTGGCCTGCCCGATGCCGCACCCTCGGAGAAAAGGCTGCGCGCCTACATTCATGCGCATCTTCGCAGGTTGTTTGATCCGGAGCATATCGGAGATCTGCACCAGATTCGCATGTCCGAAATGTTCGACCCAACCGGCCTGCTTGAAAGCCTGCTTGTCCGGCAACTTGCCCAGGACAGGCAACTTATACAGCTAATTCTCAGGGATCTATTGGGGCCCGGGGTGTCGAAAGTTGACCTGGAATGGTGTGAAATGAGTATTATCGGGCAGTGTTTTATTGCTGTGCCAGGGCATAAGGATGGTGGTCCCCGCAAAATATTCGGCCTTGACGAGACGGTAGTGGACCATCTATCAGACCATATCCTTACATTTTCGCTTGCGGGTATCAAGGCCATTCGCAGGAAGAACAACCGCCAGTCCAAAGTAACGAAAGCCGGGAGCGGTTGATCTCGCATTCCGACATCCCTATTCTCTCCATTCGCAACGATTTCCGCATTGCGCTTAACTTGATGAAGCATTCACTATAAACGGAGCAAACAGGATGAAAAGAGAAGTCATTCTTACCGCGATTATGATTTTTGCAGGCAGTTTGTCAACGAAGGCGCACGCACAGGGACCTCCGGGCGGTGCAATGCCTCCGCCCCAGGTTACCCTTGTAACCGTAGAATCCAGGACCGTGCCGGTCACCTACGAGTATGTGGGCATGACACAGGCATCAAGGACGGTCGAGGTCCGGGCGCGCGTGCAGGGATTTCTGGAGTCGCGCGATTTTCAGGAGGGCGCCTACCTTGACGAAGACACGAAATTGTTCACCATAGACCCCCGCTCCTTTGAAGCGGACCGCGAGGTTGCCGCCGCGCAGGTGGAACAGGCGGAGGCCCGCCTGAAGCTGGCGGAGCAGGAAGTGAAGCGCTTGCAGTCGGTAACCCAGCCCGGCGCCATTACACAAAGCGATCTGGACCAGAAGATCGCGGAACAGCAGGGTGCGGTCGCCGCGCTGCGCCTGGCAAAAGCGCAATTGGCCAAGGCCGACCTGGAACTCAGCTATACCAAGGTGGAGGCGCCGCTGACAGGCTATGTGGGCAAGGCGCTGAAAGAAACCGGCAGCCTGGTGGACGCCGGTCAGAACAGTCTGCTTACCGTTATGCAGCAGGTGGACCCGCTTTATGTCTCGTTCAAGGTCAGTGAAACCGATTTTCTGACATGGAAACAGGATGAAAAAGAGGGACGCCTGAAGCGTATTAACGGTGGGGGAAACATGGAAGTTGAGATTACACTCCTGGACGGCACGCCTTTCGCGAACAAAGGGATTTTGGACTTTGAGAATATTGACCTGGACCCCAAAACCGGGACGGTAGAATTGCGCGCCACCTTTAAAAACGCTGAACGTACCTTGAAGCCCGGGCAGTTCGTGAATGTGCTCCTCAACGGTTGGGAGCGTCCCGGTTCGCTGGTGGTGCCTCAGCGCGCGGTGGGCCAGTCGCCCCAGGGAGCCTATGTGTATGTGGTTGACGCCGAGAACAAGGTGGAATTACGACCGGTCACGACCGGCGAATGGTCCGGATCGGACTGGGTAATCCGCGAGGGCATCAAAGAAGGCGAACGGGTTATTGCGGACGGTCTGACAAAAGTCCGTCCCGGCGTGGAGGTCAGTGTGGGAGACAAGGAAGGCGCTCCGGGAGGTTCCGGCGGGGACGGTCCGCCGCCTGATGCCGCCTCGTCGCAGTCTTGAACCCAACCCGCAGCAGGAAACATCTATGATTGCCAATTTTTTTGTTGATCGCCCCGTATTCGCGTGGGTTATTTCCATCGTCATCGTTATTGGTGGCCTGGTGTCCCTGTACACCCTGCCCATTGAGTCTTCGCCCCAGATTACGCCGCCTACCGTTGTGGTCAGCGCCTTTTATCCCGGCGCGGACGCCCAGACGGTCATGGAATGCGTGGCTACGCCCATCGAGCAGCAGATGAGCGGCATCCCGGACCTGCTGTATTACCAGTCCAAGAGCGCCAATGACGGCAGTCTTTCAGTTACGCTGTCCTTCGAAATCGGCACGGATTTGGATATCGCCGCGGTCGAGGTGCAGAACCGGCTTAAACGGGCCGAACCGAGCTTGCCCCAGGAGGTTATTCGACAGGGCACAACGGTATCCAAGCGCATGAATACCTTCCTGGGCATCATCGCCCTGCAGTCGGACAACCCCGAACATGATTCCCTTTTCCTCAGCAACTACGCAATGATCTACATGCTGGACACGCTCAAGCGAGTGCCAGGCGTGGGCCAGGTCATGGTCTTCGGGAACAAGGACTATTCCATGCGGATTTCGCTGAACCCGGATCTTCTGGTCATGAAAGGGTTGACGGTCAGTGATGTCGCGATGGCCATCCGGGAACAGAACGGGCTCTATGCGGCCGGGGAAATCGGGGGCAAGCCGAACCCGAATGTCCTTGAATTTACCTTTCCCGTGCTGGCGCCGGGACGGCTTACCACCCCGCAGGAATTTGAGGATATCATCCTGCTCGCCAAATCCGACGGTTCCGTCGTTCGCTTGAAAGAAGTCGCCCGGGTCGAGTTGGGCGCCCTGGGCTACGGTACCGAGGGCCGGTACAACGGGGAAACGACCGCCGTCATGCCTGTGATTATGCAACCGGAGGAAAACGCCCTGAACACCATGACGGGCGTCAAGGAAGCCCTGGAAGAACTCGCGAAGAATTTCCCGGAGGGCATGCGCTATACCATCCCCATGGATACTACCAAGTTCATCAAGGTGTCTCTGTGGGAGGTGGCCATGACCTTCCTCCAGTCCACCGCCCTGGTGGTCGTGGTCGTGCTCATGTTCCTGGGCAGCTGGCGCGCGTCCCTGGTGCCCTTGGTCGCAATCCCTATCTCCATCATCGGCACCTTTACGGGATTACTGATTATCGGGTTTACCGTAAATACACTGACACTTTTCGCCCTGGTCCTTGCCATCGGCATCGTGGTGGATAACGCGATTGTGGCGGTGGAGAATGTGGAGCGCCTGATGCACGAGGAGCATTTGTCGCCCAGGGACGCTACCATCAAGGCGATGAAACAGGTTACCGGCCCCATCATCGCCAGTGTGCTGGTCCTTGCGGCCGTCTATGTGCCCGTGGCGTTCATCGGCGGCAGCACGGGCGTCATGTACCGCCAGTTCGGCCTTACGATTGCCATGGCCGTCGCCTTCTCCGGCGTGGTTGCCCTGACACTTACCCCCGCGCTGTGCGCCAGCCTGCTCCAGCCCAACCATAACAAGATATTTATATTCCGCTGGTTTGACAACGGGTTCAACTTCCTGTCCCGTCGTTTTATGACCGCAGTCAAATGGGTCGTGCGGCTCGGCGTCATTTCCATGATTCTTTTCGGTGGGGTGCTATGGGGGACCTACACCTTGTTCCGCGAGGTGCCGACCGCGTTTGTGCCCCAGGAGGACCAGGGCTTCTTCATGGTGGTGGCGCAACTGCCGCAGGGTGCTTCCCTGGACCGCACCATGATCGTCGTGAAAGAGATCGAGGACTTCATCATGAGTCAGCCCGAGGTGGAAGGCGTATCGGCCATGTGCGGCCAGGACATGCTATCCGGCGCCGTCACCTCCAGCGCGGTAACCATGTTCGTCAACCTCAAGCACTGGGATGAACGCCCGGATCCCCAAAACAGCGCGTCGGCGGTGGTGGGCCGCATTTTCGGGCGCTTCGGTGCGCTCAAAGAGGCCACCGTTATCGCTTTCATTCCCCCGCCCATTTTCGGCCTGGGGCTACGCGCGGGGGTTGAGGCCCAATTGCAGAGCCGGGGCAGCAGCGATATCAATGAACTCTCCACGGTCATGCGGTCCTTTGTGGCGGAACTCAATCAGGATCCCCTTTTTGAGGGGGTCTCGGGCGAGTTAAACACAGGACAGCCCAAGGTGCGCGTCAACCTCAACAAGACGCGGGCCAAGGTGCTGGGCATTCCCATTGGGGATATTTACAACACACTGCAGGCCTACCTCGGTTCTTACTATATCAACGACTTCAACATCTACGGCCGCGTCTACCGCGTCCAGTTGCAGGCCGATCCCGAATTCCGCGATAGCCCCGACGACATCAAGAAAATTCACGTGCGCACTACCGCCGGTGAGATGGTGGAACTGGCAGGGGTGGTGGACGTCGCCATGGAGGCCGGCCCCAACGTGGTCAGCCGCTTCAACAGCTTCTCCTCCGTTCAGATTACCGGCGCGCCCGCGCCCGGCGTCAGCACCGGCCAGCTTATCCGCCGCGTGCAGGAACTGGCCGCCGAGAAACTGCCGGAAGGATACGCCGTGGAATGGAGTTCCGGCTCTTACCAGGAAATCAAGGCAGGCAACCAGTCCCTCTACGTCATCATTTTCGGCCTGGTCATGGTCTTCCTCGTGCTGGCCGCCCAGTACGAGAAGTGGTCCCTGCCGGTAACCGTGCTCATGAGTGTCCCCTTCGCCGCCCTGGGCGCAACACTCTGGGTCTGGTACCGGGGCGAGGAGGCCGACATTTATTTCCAGATCGGCCTGCTCACGGTCATTGGCCTGACCGCGAAAATGGCCATCCTGATCATTGAATTCTGCGCCGTCGAACGCGCGGAGGGCAAAAGTATTTTCGAGGCGGCCCTCGAAGCGGCGCGGCTCCGCCTGCGTCCCGTCATGATGACCGCCATCACCACCATCCTCGGCGCGCTGCCCCTCGTGCTCAGCCAGGGCGCCGGCGCCTCCGGACGCCACTCCATCGGCGGCAGCGTCATGGGCGGCATGATGTCCGCCTCCTTCCTGGCCATATTCTTCATCCCCCTGTTTTTCGTCATCGTCCAATGGACCAGCGAACTCGGCAGGAAGCCCAAGACAACGCCGCCAACCGCCCCGCAAGATTCCCCGAACCATCAACCGCAAGAAGGAACATCGGTATGAAATCCGTTGGCTGGATAACCCTTGCCCTGCTGGGTGCGTTACTGACGGGATGCATGACGGGCCCCGACTACGAGAAGCCCGACTTGACCGTGCCCGAACAATGGAGCCAGCCCCTCGAGGGCGGCGAAAAAGACGCGTCCCCTGAACGAATCCACTGGTGGACGGATTTCAGCGACCCCACCCTCGAATCCCTGGTTGCCCGCGCGCTCGCGTCCAACCTGGACCTGCAAACCGCCGAGAGCCGCGTCCGCGAGGCCCGGGCCAGCCTCATCATGACCGGCGCGGCACTCTGGCCCCAAGTGAATACTTCGGCCTCCTATCAGCGCAAACAGAGCGTGGAACCTGCCGCCACCGGCGGCGGTCCATCCGGCCGCGGCACCGCTGTTTTTTCGCAAAACGGGCTCCAGGGCATTTCCGTGACCGGTTCCACCCCCGGCGGTCCCAGCGTGACCCTCTCCCCCGACCTGAGCGGCCAGGGAAACACCACCGTCAGCGTGTCCATGGGCACCGAAGGCGCCGCCAAACCGCCAAGCCGCTATTCCAACCTGTACCAGGCCGGCTTCGACGCCTCCTGGGAACTCGACCTCTTCGGCGGCGTGCGCCGCGCAACCGAAGCCGCCCGCGCCGAAATAGAGGCCGCCGAAGAATCCCGACGGTCCCTGCTGCTCATGGTCGCCGCCGAAGTCGCCCGCACCTATTTCGACCTGCGCGCCTATCAGAACCGCCTCGACATCAGCCGCAAGAATATCCGGACCCTCGAAGAATCCCTCGAATTGGTCACGGCCCGCTTCAACGCCGGGCTGACCAACGAACTCGACGTAAAACGCGCCGAAGCCCAACTGGCCAACATGCGCTCCACCGTCCCCGCCATGGAATATTACGTGGAACAGGCCATCCACCGCCTCGGCATCTTGTCCGGCCTCGAACCCGGCGCGCTCCGCGAAGAACTCGCGGACGCCGCGCCCCTGCCCCCCGCGCCCCCCGAAGTGCTCGTCGGCCTCCCCTCCGAACTCCTCTGCCGACGCCCCGACGTGCGCTACGCCGAACGCGAACTCGCCGCCGCCACCGCACGCATCGGCGTCGCCACCGCCGACCTCTTCCCCAAATTCTCCCTCACCGGCGCCTTCGCCGGCGCCGATGACACCTTCGCCGGGCTCCGCCTCGGCGCCAATCACACCTGGTCCCTCGGCCCCGCCATACAATGGCCCCTCTTTGATGCAGGGCGCATACGCGCCAATATCAGCGTACAAAACGCGCGGCAGGAACAGGCCCTCATCAACTACGAAAAAACCGTCCTCATCTCCCTCGAAGAAGTCGAAAACGCCCTCGTACGATACGCCAAAGAACAAAACCGCCTCGTCGAACTCACCACCGCCGTCGAAGCAAGCCAAAAAGCGCTCGATATCGCCAACGACCTCTACAAACAGGGACTCGTCAATTTCCTCAACGTACTCGACGCCGAACGCACCCTCTTCGCCGCACAAGACCAGCGCGTACAATCCGAAGCCAACGTATTGACCAGCCTCGTCGCCCTATATAAAGCCCTCGGCGGCGGCTGGGAGACACCTGTTGAGGCCGGTGAGCAGGCAACAGATAGAATGACTCATGGGAAACAAGAAACACAAAATGGCCGCCTCAAAAAATTCAATCCAAGTAAAGGGGTGTTCATGTAACCACCGCGCATGTGGCTTTCTGGAGATGTCTTACGCCCGGCTTCTATTTCATCCGGGGTGCGCAACTCCAGACCCGTCGTGCGGCATCGCACAGGTAATTTTTGCGCAGTTTGTTGCGCATGAAAGTGGACAAGGCCTTCCCTGCCGCATTTCAGCGACTGTTGGTTGTTTCTCCCGTAGTCCCTTTGAGTTAGGCACGAGGCTTGCTAACTTGAAACGTATTGGTTGTTCCAGGAAGAAACGTGTTCGAAGAATCCGTGCAATAACATTCCATGAAACAGGAAACACGAAATGGCCTCTCCTAATACTTCGACTGAAATAGATATTGCAAAGACCCTCGGCGTCAGTCGGAAGCGCGCTTTTATTTCGCGCCTCTTCAAATTCCTGCTTTGGTGCCTGGTACTGGCGGCCCTGGGTGGTGGCGCCTACTTCTGGCTGAATCGTGACACCACCGCTTCCGTTACCTATGAAACACAACCGGTGGGAAAGGGGAATCTGGTGGTGACGGTAAGCGCTACGGGCACCCTGGAACCCATCAAAACCGTGGAAGTCGGCATCGAAGTTTCCGGTACGGTCAAAACGGTGGAAGTGGACTACAATGACCGGGTGGAAGTGGGCCAGGTGCTCGCCCAGATTGATACGTCCAAACTGGAGGCCCAGGCCTTACAGTCCGAAGCGGCCCTGGAGTCCGCGCGCGCCAAATTGCTGCAGGCCCAGGCCACGGTGAAGGAAGCGGAACTGCAGATGGCGCGGCTGGAGGATATTAAAAAACTGAGCGACGGCAAGATGCCGTCAAAATTTGAGTATGACGCGCAGAAAGCCGCGTTAGCACGAGCGCACGCGGAGGAGGCCGGCGCCAAGGCCGCCGTGTCCCAGGCCCAGGCCACGGTGGACGCCAACCGCTCCGACCTCGCCAAGGCGGTGGTCCATTCTCCGGTCAACGGCATTGTGCTGGAACGTTCCGTGGAACCCGGCCAGACCGTGGCGGCCCAGTTCCAGTCGCCGGTGCTGTTCACGCTGGCGGAGGACCTGACCCAAATGGAATTGCAGGCCGATGTGGACGAGGCGGACGTAGGCAAGGTGAAAGAAGGCCAGGACGCCACCTTTACCGTGGATGCCTATCCGAACCGGGTGTTCCCCGCGAAAATCACCCAAGTCCGTTTCGGTTCCGAAACGGTGGAAGGCGTGGTTACCTACAAGACGATTTTAAGCGTGGACAATGCCGAACTCCAGCTGCGCCCGGGCATGACGGCCACCGCACAGATCGTGGTGGACAAACGCGAAGCGGTCGTGCTGGTCCCCAATGTGGCCCTGCGCTTCAGCCCGCCTGCGGAAGAAGAAAAGCAAGACTCCGGCGGCGGCATGCTCTTGAGCAAGATCATGCCCCACCCGCCGAGGCCAAGCGCCGCGCCCCGGGCCGCCAACAACGTCAACAACAAAGCACAGGAGGTGTGGGTGCTTCGCGGCGGGAAAATGACGGCTGTTTCCATTACCAAGGGGTTGAGTGATGGAAAGATGACCGAGGTGGTTACCGGTGAACTGGAGCCCGGCATGGAACTCATCACCGATATGACGGGCGCAAAATGAACCAGGCACTTTCCGACATAGAAAAGGGGAAGCCCTTCATTGAACTGCGCGAGGTAACCAAAATTTACGGGACCGGCGCCGCCAGGATGGCCGCGCTGGGCGGAGTCAGCTTCACCATCTACCAGGGCGAGTTTGTGGCGGTCATGGGACCCAGCGGATCCGGGAAAAGTACCTGTATGAATATTCTGGGCTGCCTGGACACGCCCACCGATGGTGAGTACCGGTTCTGCGGCGTGGAGGTGGGCAGGCTTAGCCGCAATCAGCGGGCCTTGCTGAGACGCCATTATCTTGGTTTTGTCTTCCAGGGCTTCAACCTGCTGAACCGCACCTCCGCCCTGGAAAATGTCGAACTGCCACTGGTTTATCGCAGCGAACCCCGCCGCCGCCGACACGCCCGTGCCCGCGAGGCCCTGGCGCAGGTGGGGCTGACGGGGTGGGAACATCACACCCCGGGCGAACTCTCCGGAGGCCAGCAGCAGCGCGTCGCCATTGCCCGCGCCAT
>JAAYBJ010000287.1 GCA_012730105.1 Candidatus Hydrogenedentota bacterium | reverse complement strand
CATCGAGCCGGGTTCCCCATAGACGCTGTGGTCATGGCCGAGGACGGGTGCGCGGTGCTGGTGCCGGAAGGCTATCATCCCGTGGTCAGCGCGCCGGGCTATACCACCTACTACCTCAATGTGCTGGCCGGCAGTGCGCAGGTTCTGGCCAACCAGGATGATCCCCACTACAGTTGGGTAAAAGAGAACTATCGCAGCACGGATGACCGATTACCATTATATTGAGGACTTTTCTCGCGCGCAGAAGGCCTGACAAAAAGAGCGAAATAAAAACGGCTGAAATTTTACGGTGCTTCCGATCGATTATAATGGTCACGAATAGCGACTATTTTTCCCGGTGCCGTAGCGCAGTGCATGGTTTTGTCGCCCAGTCTGGCGGCAGGGCGGCCGTCAATAAGCACATTCGGGTCGCCTTCTTCAATGGTGAAGGTGTTGGGACCGCAGCAACAGCAATGAACCCCCGTATCTCCTTTACGGGCGGCCGGAAGTCCGCCTAACAGAACGTTTGGACTTCCGCTTACTATAACGCCATTGATGTCGGCGTGCGGACAGGCCGGGCAACCGTGACCGTGAGGTTGGCCGGTGACCTTGTCGCCTATCGCGGCATATTTGAAGGAGCCGTTAGTTGCGAAAAAACTGACCACAGATACGGTAATACTTTGCTGATGAATCTTGCCATCCACCTCTGCCGCTATCGTTATAGTGTGCGTTCCGGGAGTGCTAAAGGAAGGGCAGCTCAGGGCGCCTACCGGCGGGTCAAATTCGCCTGTGCCGCTCCACTTAACATGGGCTGACAAATCCTGTTCATTGCTTTGTCCAGGGTTGGCTATGCACTTTGCCCCGAAAACCCAGCCTTTGGGAAATATGGAGGGACTCTTACCTGCGGGATATGTAAACTCCAGAAGTACATACGAGGCCGCTTGTGTCCGGTCCCGGGCGCCCATGCCCCGGGATACCCGCTCGGCGAATTCAGGATCGTTGACTGGCGCAAGCCATTGTGTGAAACCCCGTCCACCACTTGTGGAACCCATATCAATTTGTTTGGATTCACCCTCGTTTGAATATACCGTCCCGGGCAGCACCACGCAACTAAAAAGAATCAGCGAAAAGGCGGTGATTTTCTTCATTACCGGACTCCTTTGGATTTGGATCGTAACCCATGCATTTCCCAGGTAAAATAATCTACCGCAGAAACTATTATAAACCAGAAACTTGGATATCGAGGGAAAATTTTTCACGATTCGACGAATACGTTACAATACCAAACTGTACGACATCTTTTGATGCGCCGTAAGGACCCTGCTACACTTTCGTTGGTGTTGTATATCTCTTTGTTTTCCCCTTTAATAATACGCTGATATCCGCAAAACAACGTGGAAGAGAGTAATGAAACAAGAAAACAATTTTGACTCAGTACACATGGGCCGTTCCTCTATCGACTTGTACAGCGATGACGTGGGCGCACCTTTTGTGGAGATTACCAAGTTTGCGGCCTATGTGGGCGGGTCGCCGCTGAATATCAGCGTGGGGGGGAAGCGCCTTGGCTTGAACACCGTGGCGCTGACCGCGTTGGGCGTGGATCCGGTGGGCGATTTTATCCTGCATTTTCTGGAACAGGAAGGGGTGGAAACGGCTTACATTCCCCGCAAACCCGGCCGCCGGACCAGCGCCGTCGTGCTGGGCATCGAGCCGCCCGATAAATTCCCGCTGGTGTATTATCGGGACAACTGCGCAGACATCGAATTGACCATTGATGATGTGCTGGCATCGCCGGTGACCCGTTGCAAGGTATTTCAATTCGCCGGCACGAACCTGTCCAAGGAGCCCAGCCGCAGCGCCACCTTCTTTGCTGCGGAACAGGCGCGAGCGGCGGGGGCGGAGGTCGTTTTCGATGTTGATTTCAGGCCCGACCAATGGCATGACCCGCGCGCTTTCGGCGTGATGGCCCGGGCGATTCTGCCCCTGGTGGACATTGTGCTGGCCACGGACGATGAAATCAACGCGGCCATGCTGCGCGACCCCGCCCAGATTACGCTGACCCATTCGCAGGTATCGGACACCAAAGTGGCGGGCGACGTGGACGGGGGCATTGCGTTGATGCTGGCGCGTGGCCCGAAAGCGCTGGTACAGAAACGGGGCATCCACGGTGCGAGAACCCACTTGAAACGGGAAGACGGCAACATCGAGCAGATAGATTCGCCGGGATACCCGGTGGAGGTCTACAACATCCTCGGCGCAGGCGACGCTTTTGCTGCGGGCTTTATTTGCGGATATCTGCGAGGAATGGGCTGGCGCAAGGCAGGACGCCTTGGCGCGGCCTGTGGCGCCATCGTTGTGACCAAGCACGGCTGCGCAAATTTTATGCCTACTTGGGACGAAGTAATGGAATTTGTGGACGCCCGGGGAGGATTGTAAGCGGGGTGGACTTTAAGGTGATGCGCGCGGTTCGATTGTCTTACGTTCTTAGGGTATATTTTCCCCAAGGTGCCGAGCCAGTCGGGTTATTAACGCACAATTGAAATAAATGCCCGCTTCGCGCATACCCATAGCCGCTTCATAAAAAGAGGAGATCAAATTCTGTGCTTTTGCCTTGACAAGCACTCCGAGTGTGCCTGTGACATGAAGTCCGAAATACTCTGCCACACGCCGTCCGATGCGTTCGTCCATAATGACCAGGTCAGCGGTATGCTTCAACGCAAGCGCAATGGTTTGCTTCTCACCGCGGTCAAGTTCAAACTGTATGGGAAGCATCAGTGCTCTTTCGTCGGAAACCACCGTTACCCACGAAAGCCGTTTTAAATCAGGCACAATGATCGGCCCACCCTCCGTGCACTCAGCATGTACAGACTCTGCAACATGAACCCTGCCAAACAATTGCGGCAACAGGTTCAGTTGCTGAATACATGACAACGCGATAAACGGCGTGGTATTCGAGAATACTTTCAAAGCAGTGAAGTCTCTCGGTTGAAATCATCCTCGTTGTCCTCAAGGAGGCTTGCATTCCCCTCTCGCATAGCTTTCAGAAGAAAGTGGGCCCGAGGCATACCCAACCAGCGTGCCGCCATGCCCGATGAAAGCTTGCCTTCACGAAAGAGGCTCAGCGCCGCTGCCTCGGCAACCAGCGAGGAAAATTGCTCGGCATCAAGATGCAGCCCCAGTAATATTTCTTGAGGGCACTGGATTTGTATAGATTTGTTCATTGGCATTCGTTCCGATTTGGAATCATTTCGCGGATATCAGTATAGCAGGACTAACGAAAAATCTAAAACTCAACGGTCCCACTCAACGGTCGTACTGACTATTCCTTAAGCCGAACAGCGCTTACTCGAATACTTTCTCAAATCTATCATTCTCAAATCTATCAGTGGGATGGACCTGACCCGTTCTGCTATCCTGTTGGGGCGTCTACTATCCTGAGCGCGGGCGGTGTCATTGTCGAGACGAATCTTTGTGCACGGACTTCCCGCCCACCTGAGAAGAGGCTGTGGGATTTGTGGACGTCCGGGGGGCTGTAGAAAATTACGCTTGCGAACGGAAGTATGACTCAAGGGTGAGAACGCTGGTTTATCGTTATTCATCGAAACCAGATAAGAACGATGAACGTCCTATAAAAGGCAGTAAACCTGATAACACAAGTGCAATGAGGAGTAACCGGCCATGAATAAAGATTGTGCCGTACTCTTTCCGGCTGTTGTTGTGACGCTAGCTATTTTGACAGGATGCGAGACTGTATCAAAGAACATGGTCTTATACGAGGAAGGCAGGGACGCGAGGGCCGCGTTGAAAGGTTTGTTGCCGACGGGCGCTTTACCTTCTACAGCCCGTAATGTTCATGCATATATGGAACATTGGCCTGTCGGCAGTTTGCTTATTGGGTGTTTTGATGCGCGGACCGAAGAACTCGAGGAGATTTTGGATGAATCACCCCATTTCCCTATGAGAAGACAGTTTTTTGAATCAGGTAAAGCAAGGGACTGGTTATTAAAGGAACGCCCCTTCCTGACGGAGAAATGCCCTTGGTGGAAGCCGGAAGAAGCAGTCTGTTTCGGTATGGTAAGCGTGGTGAAACACTCTTTTGACCGTTTTGACGGTGAATCTAAACCGCGGAAGTTTTATACCGTAACGAATTATTATGCGGGATTAAGGGAGGTAAGTTCAGGCCGTAGCCTTATGTATATTATGGTGGTCTGGAACGAGCCTGAACAGGAATGATCGGCAGACTGGAACAGCCATCTGCCGTGTATATTTTTCCAGTTTTATTTCGATATAATGGCGTATAAGGGCTTCGCCCACAATCCAATAACACAGGTTCAGGAAACGCATCTGGAGGATGGATCATGCGATTGACGATGGCGCAGGCAGTGATAGGGTTTCTGAAGCAACAGTATGTCGAACGGGACGGCGAGGAGCAACAGTTTTTTGCCGGTTGTTTCGGTATCTTCGGTCACGGATGCGTAGCCGGTATCGGCCAGGCGCTGCAGCAGAACCCGGACTTCCGCTATTATCAGATTCGCAATGAGCAAGCTATGGTGCATGCGGCGGCGGGGTACGCGAAGATGAAGAACCGCATGCAGACCTTCGCGTGCGTTTCGTCGATCGGTCCAGGGGCTACGAATATGGTGACCGGTGCGGCGGGCGCGACCATCAACCATCTGCCGGTGCTGCTGATGCCGGGGGACATCTTTGCGCGGCGCAATGTGGCCCCCGTGCTGCAGCAGTTGGAATCTGGCCAGAGCCAGGACATTTCCGTTAATGACTGTTTCAAGCCGGTCAGCCGTTACTGGGACCGCATCAACCGGCCGGACCAGATTCTTTGTGCACTGCCGGAAGCAATGCGTGTTCTGACCAGTCCCGCAGATACGGGCGCGGTGACCCTGGCGCTGCCGCAGGACGTGCAGGCCGAGGCCTTTGACTATCCCGAGGAATTTTTCCGTAAGCGGGTCTGGCACATTCCTCGCGTCCGCGCGGACAAGGCTGCCTTACAGCGGGCGGCGGCATGGATTAAGGCTGCGAAACGTCCCCTGATTGTGGCGGGCGGCGGTGTCATATACAGCGGCGCCTGCGACACGCTCAAGGCCTTTGTGGACCAGACAGGCATCCCCGTGGGCGAGACCATGGCCGGCAAGGGCAGCCTGCGCTACGACCACCCGCTGAACCTCGGCGCTATCGGCGTGACCGGCACGTTGGCCGCCAACCGCATCGCGCACGACGCCGACCTGGTTATTGGCATCGGCACCCGGTACAGCGACTTTACCACGGCTTCCAAAACAGCGTTTCAGAACGAGGCTATTCGCTTTGTCAACATCAATGTGGCGGAATTTGACGCGCACAAGCATTGTGCCCTGCCGTTGGTCGGCGATGCCCAGACAGTGCTGAAGGACCTGGTGGAAATACTGCAGGGCTATCAGGCCGACCCCGCATACGAAACCAAGGCACGCGAACTGCACGATGCCTGGGAGGCCGAGGTCGACCGTATCTACGCGATACGTAATACCCCGTTGACCAGCCAGGGCGAGCTGATCGGCGCAGTAAATGAACTGAGCAAACCGGAGAGCGTCATGGTATGTGCGTCAGGTTCGCTACCGGGTGACCTGCACAAACTATGGCGTTCCCGGCACCCAAAGAACTTTCACCTCGAATACGGGTACAGTTGTATGGGCTATGAGATCGCCGGCGGGCTGGGCGTCAAGATGGCCGCCCCGGACCGGGAAGTGTACATCATGCAGGGCGACGGCGGCTACCTGATGCTGAACGCTGAAATAGTCACTTCCATTCAGGAAGGCTATAAGTTGACGATTATTATCTTCGATAATTTCGGCTACAAGAGCATCGGCGGGCTCAGCCGCTCGCTGGGCCAGGAAGGTTTTGCCACGCGCTATGTCTATCCAAAGGACGACGTGCTGCCCGGGGATGATGCGGGAGAGAATGTCGTGGTACTGCCGGTGGACCTTGCCGCCAACGCGCGGAGTCTTGGCGCCCATGTCATAGAATGTATGACTTACGACGATTTTGCCAAGGCTATAAAAACGGCGGAATCCATCGACAAAACCACCGTCATTTATATCCAGAATGACCGGTACGTGGGCGTGCCCGGCTACGACAGCTGGTGGGATGTGCACGTGGCGGAAGTCAGCGAAATGGAATCCGTGCGCGAAGCCCGAAAGGCGTGGGAAAAAATGCGCGCCAAAGAACGGTATTTCTTTTAAATTCATGGTGGTAGGATATGTAGGACGCATAGGACCGTTTTACGCGTGGTTTCGTAGTATCCTACCTGTCCTACCGGTCCTGCACGTCCTACGTCAACAAACAACAACAGCGCGGCCAGCCCCGCAATAGAAAGAGCAGCATGACCCAACGATTACTAAACTACGTCAATGGTCAGTGGACTGAATCGAAGGCAACGGAATGTCTTCCCATTATCAATCCCGGTACAGCGGAGCATTTCGCCGATGTACCTTTGTCTTCGGCGCAAGAGGTGGACACGGCGGCAAAGGCCGCTGCTGTGGCCTTCAGGGAATGGCGGCGCGTGCCTGCCCCCGACCGCATTCAGTACCTGTTTAAACTCAAGCAGTTGTTGGAGGAGAATCTGGACTTTCTGGCGAGGACCTGCACGGAAGAGTGTGGCAAAACCTTCAATGAAAGCAAGGGGGAATTGCGGCGCGCCATCGAGAATGTCGAGGTGGCCTGCGGCATTCCCATGTTGATGCAGGGACGCAACAACGAGGACATTGCCCGGGGCATTGATGAGCACATGTTCCGCCAGCCCCTGGGGGTCACGGCGATGATCGCCCCCTTTAATTTCCCCGGCATGATTCCTTTCTGGTTTCTGCCTTACGCGCTGGCCACGGGCAACTGTATGATTGTGAAGCCGAGCGAAAAATGCCCCGTGACCCAGCAACGCGTTTTCGAACTGATTGATCATCTCGGTTTGCCACCCGGGGTGCTGCAGTTGGTGAACGGCGCCCGGGATACGGTTGAAGCCATCCTGGATCATCCGGTTGTGCGCGCTGTCAGCATGGTGGGTTCCACACCGGCCGCGCGGGCTATTTATGCGCGGAGCGCCGCGAACGGCAAACGCGCACAATGCCAGGGCGGCGCCAAAAACCCCGTTCTGATCATGCCCGACGCTGACATGGAGACCGCCACGCGCATCCTGGCGGATTCCGCCTACGGCTGCGCGGGACAGCGCTGCCTGGCCTTGTCGGTGGGCATTACTGTTGGGGAGGCGAAGGAGCCTTTCCGGAAACGCTTCAGCGAAGCCACACAGGCTCGCAAGGTTGGGTATGGCCTGGAGGAAGGCGTGGAAACGGGCGCGGTGATAAGCGCGGAGAGCAAAGCGCGTATTGAAAAACTTATTGGCGTTGCCGAGGCTGAAGGCGCCTCGGTTTCGGTGGATGGACGTGGGCAAAAGGTGCCCGGTTACGAACAGGGCAGTTATATGTTTCCCACGCTGCTGGACCATGTGCCGCCCCAGGGTGAAATCGCGAAGACAGAGATTTTCGGTCCTGTATTCAGCCTGATGCATGTCGATACGCTGGAAGAAGGCATTGCCATGGTCAACGACCGGGCTTTCGGCAATATGGCCTGTATTTTTACAGCCAGCGGCGCCGCCGCAAGGCAGTTTCGCACCGAGACCCACGCCGGCAACATAGGCGTCAATATCGGCGTCGCCGCGCCTATGGCCTTTTTCCCCTTTAGCGGCTGGGCGGACAGTTTCTTTGGCGACTTGCACGGCCAGGCGGAGCACGCGGTGGAGTTCTTCACCGAAACCAAGATTGTCGTGGAACGCTGGCCCAAAGAATGGAGCCGGAAATTCTAAGCAGCGCTACAGTTAAGGATGGACTGTATGGACATGATGGACACAATGAACAGTGAAGACAACCCATATTTCTGTCCATTCAGTCCATTTGGTCCAGTACGTCCATAAAATAAACAAGACCGAGGAAGATCTTCATGACAACCATACGCATCGCTAATGCGCCCTGTTCCTGGGGCAGCCTGGAATTCGAGGGACTGGGCGGTCAGCCGCTCACTTGTGAACGCATGCTGGACGAACTGGTCGAGACGGGGTATACCGGCACGGAACTGGGGGACTGGGGGTTCATGCCCACTGAGCCGGCGGCACTGCGAACGATTTTGGAGCAGCGAGGTGTTACCATGGTTGGCGCCTTTGTGCCCGTGCGTTTTATCAATGTTACGGCTCACGCGTCCGGGGCGGAAGCCGCGGTAAAAGTGGCGCACCTGCTGGCCGGCGCGGCATCACCAGACCATGCGCCGATGATCATTCTTGCCGACGAAAACGGGACGGTGGCGCAAAGGACGGCGAATGCCGGCCGGGTGACATCTGCCATGGGGTTGGACAATGACGGCTGGCGTGTGTTCTCCCAGGGCGTTGAAGCGGTCGCGCGTGCGGTGCAGGAAGCGACCGGCCTCCCTGTAGGCTTTCATCACCACTGCGCGGGCTATGTGGAAACACCAGCTGAGATAGAGACGCTGTTGAAACATACCAGCACTGAATTGCTCGGCCTGGTTTTTGATACCGGCCACTATGCCTTTGGCGCGGGCGACCGGGATGGTAGTCTGACTCGTACCGGGCTGGAACGGTTCGCCTCCCGTATTACACACATGCACTACAAGGATTGCGAGCCCGGAGTTGCCGAACGGTCCGCAGCGGAAGGTTGGGACTATTTTCAGTCCGTGGGTCAGGGAGTGTTCTGTGAACTTGGCAAAGGTTGTGTGGACTTCGCTTGGACCACCCAGTGGTTGCGCGAGAGTAAATATAAGGGATTTATTACCGTGGAACAGGATGTATTGCCCGGCATGGGCGCACCCAAGGAAAGCGCACGGCGAAACCGGGAATATTTAAAAACACTAGGATTGTGAAATGAAAAATACGCAACTGAATCTTGGATTGATTGGTGTGGGCCGTATTGGCAAAGTGCACGGGGAACACCTGTCCTACCGCATCCCGCGGGCAAAACTGACGGCCATTTCAGATGTGAACCTGGAGGAAGCGAAATCCGTTGGTGGACGTCTTGGCATTGGTAAAATCGAGGCCGACTATCATGCCCTTATGAATGACCCGGACATAGATGCCGTGGTCATCTGCTCGCCCACGGACATGCACGCAACTATGATTGAAGAAGCAGCGGCGGCGGGCAAGCACATTTTCTGTGAAAAGCCCATCGCTCGTACCCTCAGGGAGATTGACAAGGCGCTGGATGCGGTGGAGCGGGCCGGCATCAAACTACAAATCGGATTCAACCGCCGTTTTGACGCGAATTTCGACCGGGTGCGCCGGGCGATTTTGGAAGGGGAAGTGGGGGAACCCCACCTGCTCCACATTATCAGTCGTGACCCCGGACCGCCGCCCATAGAATATATCAAAGTCTCCGGCGGTATTTTTCTGGATATGACCATCCATGACTTCGATATGGCCCGTTTTCTGACGGGCGATGACGTCGAAGAAATCTACGCGGCAGGCGCGGTGCGCGTAGATCCCGCCATCGGCGAGGCCGGCGATCTGGATACCGCGCTGGTGACACTCAAGTTCAAAAACGGCGTGCTTGGTGTGATTGACAACAGCCGCAAGGCGGTCTATGGATATGACCAGCGCGTAGAGGTATTAGGTAGCGCGGGTGGTGCTGTGGTGTCTAACAATCACCCGAATACGACTGTAATCAGTGATGCCACGAGTGTGCGGCGCGACCTGCCTCTGAATTTCTTCATGGACCGCTATCTGGACAGTTTCCTTGTGGAAATGAAGGCCTTTGTAGATGCGGTGCTGGATGACGCGCCGATACCGGTTACGGGTGTGGACGGACGTGCCGCAGTAGCCCTGGGCATTGCCGCGCGCCGTTCCTATGAAGAGAACCGTCCTGTGCGCCTGGAGGAAATCGAGGGAAAATAGCGCGTTGTTGCTTCCCGTTTTGTTGGATTATTTCCGCTTCTGTTCGTTACGGGTAAAGAGTTATGGAACATGCTCACAAAGTCCTGGTACTGGGCGCTTACGGCCTTGCCGGGCGTGCTATCGTGGAACGGCTTCGGGAAAAGACACCGTTCCAAATAATAGCGACAGGACGCGACCCGGTGAGATTGGAGGCGCTGTACAACGCGCTGCTAACCCAGCGCCTACAGACGCGTGTCTTGGACGCGACCGATGCCGCCGCCCTGGGTGACGTATGCAGGGAAGCATCCTTCGTCATAAATGCGGTGGGCCCATTCGCGCGTAACGGCGCGGCCATTGCCCGGACTGTGATCGAATGTGGCCGCCCTTATCTTGACTGCGCAAATGAGCAGCGACATTATCACAACCTGAAGGTATTGCATGACCTTGCCTGCAGAAAGGAAGCGCCTTTAATTACCGCCGCCGGAGCGATACCGGGATGCTCGACGCTACTCACCGCGTTGTTATTGGAGCAGGCTGCGTCAGGCACATGCGTAGAGTGCTGTTGGGCGCAGTTCCGACACGCTTACGCCGATTCAGGGCTTGCCTCCATGATGAGTGGGATTCTCGAGGCATTGGAAAGCCCATCGACAATGCATGCAGGCGAACTGACGCCCGTCAGATTAGGCAAATCCATGAAGACCGTGGAACTGCCCGCGCCTTTTGGTTCCCAAAGGCTTATGGAGTTGCCCACTATCGATGCGTTGACACTTCCCCGGTATTTCCAGATTCAGGATCACCATACCTGGTTTTATATGGGTGATCTGCCTTTATGGCTTCTGGATATCATCCGCGCGCTGCAACCCCAGCGCAGGCCTTGGGTGTATCGTCTTGTCGAGGCCGTCATGCGTCGTATCAACGCAAGCGATACGGAAAAGGCCATCGCTTCAGGTGTCGGGCCGGAAAGTCTGCTCATGGTGACGGTTTCCGACCAAGATAAGACGGAAAGCCGCCAGATACTGTTTCGGGACGGCGCCGTGGCAACAGCCTGTCTGCCGGTTTATCTCGCGGGGAAGTTTCTGCGGGGAGAGATCAACAGGACGGGATTACTGACGCCTCTTGACCTTGTGCAACCGGGCGAACTCCCGGAGGCGTTGGAAAGTGCAACCGTAGTACATCCCTTTCCAGAATAATACAAAACCCGGGAGCATAAAGACGGGTCTTTCAGATAAACCCTTAAGGAGTACCGACGATGTGGTTTCTTTTCATAGCGATGCTTACGGCACAGCCGGCCCCGTCGCTTCCTTTCAAGTCCCTTGATGAAATACACATACGCGACCCCTTTGTCCTGCCGGTCAAGGAGGCGGGCCTTTACTACCTGTACGGCACCGGTCGTCCCTTGGGCGAAAAGGGTTTCGACGCGTATAAGAGCAAGGACTTAAAACAGTGGGAGGGACCTTTCCCTGTGTTTCGTCCGGACAAAGATTACTGGGGGCAACGTGATTTCTGGGCGCCGGAAGTACATGCCTACAAAGGGCGGTATTATATGTTTGCCACCTTTTCGCCGGAAAGCGGAGGGTATCGCGGTACCGCTATTCTGGTCTCTGATAAGCCGGAAGGGCCGTTTTTGCCCCATTCTAAAGGTCCCGTAACCCCTGCGGACTGGTCCGCTCTGGATGGCACGTTGTTCACTGACAAAGAAGAGAAGCCCTGGATGGTGTTTTGTCATGAATGGGTGCAAATCAATGACGGTGCGATTTGCGCGGTACGCCTGTCTGAAGATCTGTCCCACACGGAAGGAACGCCGGTAACCCTGTTTCACGCTTCCCGGGCTTCCTGGGTAAACGGGGCTGCATTTGATAATCGGAAAGGGCTCGTCACCGATGGCCCCTGGCTTCATCGCAATCGGGACGGCAGCCTGCTGATGTTATGGTCTTCTTTCGGGGGAGGGCGCCGCTATATGACCGGAACCGCATGCAGCGCCTCCGGGGAAATTACCGGTCCTTGGGAAGTGTCACCGACCACGATTTACGAAAATGACGGGGGACATGGCATGCTATTTAATACCTTCGATGGAACTCTGGTATTGTCCCTGCACCAGCCGAACAAAAAGGCCCGGGAACGGGCGCGTTTTTTTGAGATCAACCTCACGGATGGGGGTATCAGCCCGGTGCGTCCCCTGGTATTACCCTGACGATAATTATCAACATAGTATTCTGGGAAGAGGATTTCAATGCATCAGACGATCTTCATCGGTATAGAACATTGGACTGGGATGGCGTTATTGGCGTTTCTGTCTTTGAATGGCCCGATATATGTCTGGGCGGAGCCAGCGCCTGTAACCGTTGAATACCGCGGCATCAGGCCTGATGACCCCAACGGCCGCTGCGGCCTGTGCAACCCGGAACGGGGCTTGCGTATTGAAACGTTGATAGCGGAGCCGGAAGGGGCTACGGGGGTATGGGGGCCTGCCCACCACTTGGCCGGGCGTGTTGCCCCGGCGTACAGCGATGACTGGTGGGTACTTGACGCGGAAGCCTATGCTCCTTTCGGACTGACCTTGGTGCAGGCCTATTGCTACCTGGACAAATTCATGGCCCAGCCGTTATCCGAGGAAAAACTGGCCTGCCTGCAGCGCAGCCTTGATACTCTCCGGTCAAAAGGCCTGAAAGCCCTGCTCCGTTTCGCCTATGAAAAGGACATGAACCAGACCGAGGGGCCGGTCCTGGAAACCATCCTCGGGCACATGGAGCAGCTCGCGCCCTTCCTGGAAAGGAACAAGGATATCACTTATGTGCTGCAAGCGGGTTTTATTGGTGCCTGGGGGGAATGGCACAGCTCCGCGCGGAAATTGGAAGGTGACCACGAAAACCTGGCGGCTGTCATGGCCAGAATGCTGGAAATCCTGCCTCCGGACAGAACAACCCAGGTACGCGTACCCAAATACAAGCGCTGGGTATTGGAATCCCCTAGAATAAATGCCTACGAAATCCTCGATTCAGAAACAGCCCAGTCGGGCAGACCAGCGGCGCGAATCGGTTTTCACAATGACGGGTTTCTCGCTGGGGATACCTGTGGGGGAACCTGGACGGAGGCGCCCCTGTTTTCCAGTCCCGGCAATCCGGAATTTGATTATATGACGGTGGAGTCAGCCTTTGTCCCTGTGGACGGCGAATTATTCTGGTCGGATATCTCCGGGCGCGTGGACGGATTTAAGGCCGCCGCGCGCTTGCGGCTCCACCACTATACCAGTTTCAGCCTTGCCCATAGTTATTCCGGCCGTGAAGGGGCGAAATACGGCATGGATGTGTGGATGGAAACGCCGCTTACCGAGGAGGAGGTAACCTCGGCTTTGTTGCCTGTATCGGACGGCTATTTCCGGGATGCTGACGGGAACCCCGTATCGCGGACGCAGTTTGAATATATCCGCGATCACCTGGGATACCGGGTTGAACTTCAACGGGCATCGTTCATAAATGAAGTCCGACCTGGGGAACAAATGAACGTAGATGTAAATTTTGTGAACCGGGGATTCGCCGCACCGGTTAATGCGCGCCCTGTCGAATTCGTCCTGATCACTCCGCAAGGGGATGTACATACCTTTCCCGTTCCGAATATTGATGTGCGGCGCTGGCATCCGCACCAGCCCGGTGATGCTGCCTTTGTCCCTTTGAATCACACGATCACCGGGGAGATGAAGTCGCCGGAGGCCGGATGGTACATGCTTGGACTGTGGCTGCCAGATGCGGCGGAAAGCCTGCGTTTCAGGCCGGAATACGCCGTGCGTGTCGCCAACGGCGATGTGCCGTTTTGGATTGCTGATGACGGCAAATACGGAATAAACCTGCTTGGTGCGCTTCACGTGCTGGAAGCGTCAGAGTAAGGGCTTTGTCCGGGTGAGTGCCTTGAACCCACTGACCCGAACAGGGTGAATGATCAAATCAACGCGTTTGATTACATTCAGATATTAGCCTCCGTTTACGGGAATCCATTCAGAGTGTGCCAGGGTCACTGTATCGCCCGGCACATCGGGAGCGGCAATGACGGGGGAGGGCACCTTTCTAAAATCATTTCCGGCCAGGCTGATATCGGAAGTATCGGGGCCTTCAACTGACAGAAAGACATGCATGTCTTTCAGGCGGCAACCATGTACAAAAGCGCCGCTGACGTTACGCATGCGCATAAACGCTGTGACGGAAGGGTGCACCTTCCCGTCGGCGTTGAACACATCAACTGTGGCACAGTGCTCCAGGAATAGGCCAGGCCTTAAGTCGTCGTTTTCATAAGAGATGTCAATGTCGCGCAGGCGCAGATTATCCACATGCCTGCAATAGAACCCGTAGGCCGGTGTCATACCCATAGACCCCGCGTTGAATCCCGTTTTTACCCCGGACAAATCACTGGCAGCATCTTCAGCCGTGCCTTTACCGACACAACGCATACGTATGTTGTCCAACGTGATGTTTTCCAGGTGGGATTCGGGCATTCCTGTTATCAGGCAGGCCAGTTTATTTTCGCTCATGTTTTCCCCCCCGCCGACGTCCTGCCGCCGACAACGGCCGACACCTTCGGCCAGGATGTCGCGCAGGACAATGTTGCGGACCTTGCCGATGGTTTCTGGGTGTTTGAGGGGTAGGTCCTCCTTCGCTATGCCGATGGGATACATTTCATGTCCCACATTGATGAATATGCCCTGGTTCACGTCGCGCATGGTAATCCCCGACAGGATAACCCGGTCAAGTACACCGCCGTCAAACACCTGCAGTTGGATGGCCGAAGCCCCCACGTTGTTCAGGGTAATGTTGGAAATGACAATGTCCTCGAAGCCGCCGAATGCCTCACAGCCGAAACGGATACCACTGCAGTTGCTGGAGAGTACGCAGTTGGAGATGATTACATTACGGCAGACCCGCTGCCCGGTGGATTTCAGGCAAATGGCATCGTCCTGGCTGTTGATATGGCAGTTGCTCACCCGCACATTGCTGCAGCAGTCGATATCAAAGCCGTCATTGTTGTAGTTGGCCGTTCGGCTATCTACATTTACGCCGTCAATAACGACATCATCGCAGGCCAGGAAATGAGTTACCCAGAAGCCGGCATCCTTGACGCCCACGTCCCGAAGGAGAACGCCGCCGCAGTTTACAAAACGGATGACGGAAGGCCGGTTCATATAGCGTTCGGGCGCCTTGGTGCTGCGCCGCTTAAATCCTCGGGCATCTCCTTGCCCGTCAATCACTCCCTGGCCAGTTATGGCTATATTATTCACCCCCTCTGCATACAAAAGGGTATGACGGTAAAAGGGATTATTCATGGTGGGGAAGGGAACCTGTATTTCAGGATAGTCCATAATCTCGGGGCTGCCCAGCAACACAGCGCCCGGTTCCAGGTGGAGTGTAACATTATTTTTAAGCCATAGGGTTCCCGTGAGATAGGTGCCGGCCGGAAAGATCAGCGTGCCGCCGCCCGATTCCGACACTTTGTCTATCGCCTGCTGCAGCGCGTTTGTATTCAGGGAATTCCCGTCTCCCCGGACGCCGTGTTCCCGCAGAACATTCCATTGCCCTTGAGAATTCGCCCACGAATAAATTGTAAAACAGCAACAGGCAATAATCGCCAAAGTCGGGCCGAAACACCTTGAACTTTTCCGGATAATCATTTCTCTTTCCTTCCCAAGCAGTTAGTCCTTTTTCACCAGCATGAAGGTGTTATATACGAACGCAGGTATTATACGCCTTCCCATCCGTCAACGCAGGATTGCATTTTGCATCCCTTTCCTGCAAAAATTGAAGGTATAGAGGGCCGTTGTGAATAAAACAATGCAACGTACGGTAGCCATTGGCCTTACCCAAAAGAATGGAAAGAAAATATGAAAACCTGGAATGCCGAATCCATCCTGGAACTATCCCGTGCCTTTATGGGAGCGCGTCTCTTGTTGACCGGCGCCGAATTGAATGTGTTTACCCATTTATCAGCGCCGAAAACCCTGGATGAGGCGGTGGCCGCAATGGGATCCCAGAAACGCGGAACGGAAATCCTGCTTGATGCCTTGTCGGCCATGGGGTTGCTTGAGAAAAAAGATGGACGGTATAACTGCCCGCAGGAAATTGCCAGTCTCCTGTCTTCGGACGCGCCGAATTCCGTGCGCCCCATGATTCTGCATTCCGCCAGTGTTTGGGATCGTTGGTCGGAACTCAGTGATGTGGTGCGTTCCGGTAAGAAGAGCGGCCCGCCGGCGGGCTTATTTGAAGACGAAGAATTAACCGCATTCATCTATGCCATGCATGTGGTTGGGCGACATCTGGCGGACGCGGTGGCAGCGCGCGCCAAGGCGGAAGACGCCAAATCGCTACTGGATGTGGGCGGCGCTACCGGTACCTATGCCGAGGCCTTTGCGCGTCGGTACCCGGGACTACGTGCCACGGTGTTCGACCGGCCGCTGGTCATTAAAATGGCCGAAAACCGTCTTGCTGCCTCGGAAGTCCGTGACCGGATTGCCCTGGCGGCGGGTGACTTTTATGACGATCCCCTGCCCGGGGGGCATGACCTGGTGTTTCTCTCCGCGATCATCCATCAGAACAGCCCTGAACAGAACACCGCTTTGTATCAAAAATGTTTTGAGGCGCTGGAGCCCGGGGGGCGCATCCTGGTGCGTGATCATGTATTAAGCCCGGATCGCACACAGCCTGTGGCGGGCGCGATCTTCGCCGTCAACATGCTCGTGGCCACAGAGGGCGGCAATTGCTATACTTTTGAGGACATACAAAGAACCCTGGCGGAGGCGGGTTTTGAGCGGATCGCCCTGTTGCAGGAAGGCATGATGATGGACGGGCTGGTAGAGGCCTATAAACCCTGATGGTATGCCCGCTTTTGTCGTTTTTTCGTTTTCAACAGCTAACGCTTGGAGGGTAGCCCCATCAAACCGAGTGTTTTCCCATGTTGTGGCGGTGTGATCGCTCCGTCTAGAATAGGATCTTCTGTTTCAATGAGGTGATAGCGCAGACGGTCGAGGAGCATTGCGCGTGTCTCGCTGTGTTCCGGGGCTTCAGCGATGTTGTTTTGTTCCCAGGGGTCTGTACGGAGGTCATACAGTTCCAGGCATGGATGGTAGGCGGTGGCGTGGTCTTCCGGCACCACCGTGTCCGATCTGGGCCGCCAGGACTGGGAGGGGTCCATATATGCCGGGGCGGAAGCGAAATTAGCGATCAACTTATGGGTTTCCGTCCGGATGCACCGTCGTGGATCGTAATAATCGTGATGGCTTATCTCGGCAAAAATCGTGTCGCGGGCGGAATAAGCGTCCCCGTCGAGCAAGGTCATGAGGGAGCGTCCCTGGACATTGGAAGGAATCGGTACGCCTGCCACGTCCAGCAGTGTGGGGAGGAGGTCGATGTTGGAAACAAGTTCCTCTTTCACAATGCCGCCGTGCCAGCCCGGCCGGGACGGCAGACGCAGGATAAACGCTGTGGCAATGCCAGGGTCATAAAGTGAACACTTGGCGCGGGGCATGGCATAGCCGTGGTCCGTGGTGAACACGACCAGGGTATTCTGCTCAAGCTCGAGTTCTGAAAGAGCGGAGACTATGCGCCCCATCTGCGCGTCCATATGGCGTACCGCGCCCTGTAGTTCGGCCAGTTCGCTTCGCGTGCCGGGCGTATCGCGCAGGAAGCCGGGAACGTTCACGCCCAGTGTTTCGTCCGGTCCGAATTCCGGGGATAGGAATCCTATGTAGTCTTTTTCTTCCGGGAAACGCATCCGGTGGGGTTCAATGCAGCCGGCGCAGAGGAAGAAGGGTTTCTCTGGAGTTTCGGCAAAATAACGAAGACGCTCGATTGCGGCGGAGGCCATCTCCGAGGCACGGTTTTTGCCTGCATGTTTTTCATAACCGCACCGTGCCGCGCCGGAACGGGTCTCATGAATGATGCCCACCGATTCCGCCCTGTAACCCGCGTCTTTTAACAGTTGGGCAAGGTGGACCTCTTCGGGATTTAGATCCCAAGCGAATTCGGCATGGCACAAACCCATGACTCCGTTATTGTGCGGGTAGCGGCCTGTGAAGATAGAGGCTCGGGACGGGCTGCACTGAGGGGCTGTACAGAAGTTACGGGCAAAACGCACCCCTCCCGCCGCCAAAGCGTCCAGGTTTGGGCTTTGCACTGTTTCCGCGCCGTAACAGTGCAGGTAGGCGCCCAGGTCATGGCAATGGAGCAGAAGAATATTCGGTCTGGCCGGGGGCAGGTTTTCAGCGGTGCTTTGGCGTGAAAGGCCAAGGACTGTCAGGACCGCCACACCGCTTCGCAGTAATTCGCGTCTGTCTAACAGATGGGCAGGGATATTTTTATTCATGGCTTCTCCTCTTAAAAAGTGTAAACCACAGGCGAGGGGATGCGCAATCCCGGTGGATGCGCCAACGATGTTAATCAGATTCGTGTAACATGCGCTCGTATGGCGGTATAATGTGGACACTATTCAAAAACCTACGGAGGAAACACAATGCGCAGATGGCCTGAACTACTCATCCTGTTGTCCTTTTTGCTTTGTGTTGGCTGCCAACATGGCGGAGTCGGTGATTATTCAGCCGCAGGAAAGACCACTGATGTGCATCCGGAACTCCAAATGAGACCCATACCGGAAGGCTTGGGCGTGAATATTCATTTCTATCAAGGC
Organism: Candidatus Hydrogenedentota bacterium; assembly: GCA_012730105.1. Lineage (GTDB taxonomy): Bacteria > Hydrogenedentota > Hydrogenedentia > Hydrogenedentales > CAITNO01 > JAAYBJ01. The sequence goes on along the minus strand of JAAYBJ010000287.1, from coordinate 31,301 downwards.
AATGAAAAGGACCTTGCCATGATTGAGTCCTCGGGAATGGGGATCATCCGCATGGACATCAGCTGGAATGGGGCGGAGAAGGCGCCCGGTGCCTATGATTTCAGTCACTATGACCATCTGGTTGGCGATATGGAAGCACGTGGCATCCGAATACTTTTCATCATCGACTATGGAAACGAGTTGTATGACGGGGGGCTCGCGCCGAGTTCTGAGGAATGCCGGCAGGCATCGGCGCGGTTCTGTGCCGCCTTGGCGGAACGATATGCGTCAAAACGCATCATCTGGGAACTGTGGAACGAGCCGAACCTGGATCACTTCTGGAAACCCGAACCAAATGTTGACGCCTATATGGCCTGGTGCCATGCGGTGGTGCCGGCCATCCGGGAAGCCGATCCCAAGGCCTGTATTATCGCTCCCGCCGTTTCCGGGGTGGACCGTAATTTCTTGCGTAAGTGTTTTGAGCGTGGTTTGCTTGAACTGGTGGACGGTATCAGCGTTCACCCTTATCGTTCCCATGAAAAGGGCCCAGAGAGCGCTCTGAAGGAATATGAGGCCCTGCAAAAACTGATAGATGAGATGACGCCGTCGGGACGAGGTCCTATTCCCATTATCAGCGGCGAATGGGGATATACCACGAAAGAACTCAGCCCGGAATTGCAGGGCAAGTACCTCGCGCGGCAGTGGCTGGCAAACCTGTCCGTTGGAATTCCTGTCAGTATCTGGTACGACTGGCACGATGATGGCCAGGATCCGGAAGAGCGGGAGCACCACTTTGGTACGGTAACCTGGGACTATGAGACCAAACCTGCCTATACCGCGATGGAAACACTGATTGCGCAATTCAATGGATATCTTCCCGAAAAACGCCTGCAACTTGGAAATGATGCTGATTTCGCGGTTGTTTTCAAAAAGAACCGTTCCCGGCGGATTGCCCTCTGGACTGCGAGTGAAACGCATGAGATACGGTTGCCGCAGGGCTTGTGTTTGGATGCAGGCGTGGATTGGCTGGGGAATCCCGCTGAACACGTCAAAGGCGGCACGCTCCTGCTGACGGACGCTCCGGCCTATTATGCCTTGGATGGGCCAATCACGGACATGAATTAGGGGCAGGGCCGGTAAAAGGATCGTGCTGTCGCGTCCCAATGATGCCGCGGAAATTCTGGATCAGGGCGTTTATTCCACGGGGTAATTCACGCGGATATGGAGTTTTCCCCGTGCTTCGGGAAGAAAGACACACTCCCGTTCAGCGTTGAAGAGCGTATGAGGTTGTTGGTTTACCGACACGGAAAGCATCCGTGCTTCCCGGGGATGCCGTAACCGTACTACAACTGATGATGCGGAGCAAGGGTCCGGCAGTTCCACATCGGCTTCGATATAACCGCTGTCGACATGGGAGGACAGGGTGTAGGCTATTTCCCCGAACCGGGTCGGCACGTTGCGTACGGAAACATGTTCTCCGTCATCCATCCAATGCTGCGAGACAAAGGGCGCCAGCCAAAGTTCAGTACCCCGTTCCATGACCAGCATCAGCCGGGTTTGCGCTAGAAACCATCCGGTCTCATGGGGTTTGTCCCACGCGCCACCGTTGCCGAAATGTTCCCAGGTATTCAGGTTCTCCCTGTTAAGCAGGCTGGGAATGGCATTCAAGTAAGCGCGAAGAAAGGGTTTGATGTCGTCGCGAAGCGCATGCAGTTCCACCAGCCGCGTGTAATAAGGCTGTACCTTGGAGAACCCGCCCAGGTTAAACCAGTCCGCCGCAGTTTCCTCCAGGGTATAGGCGCCCATCCCGGCCTGGAGGCACCAGAAGTCCTCCAGATATTCCGCGATCCACGCGGTTTCCTGTTGTTGCCCAGTGGGATCGAGCACCCCCAGTGTTACCAGATTGTGGGCGCCCATGCTCATATCTTTGCCCCAGGAGCGGCCGCCGTCTTCGTTGGGATACAGGTCCATTACCCTGCCAAAACAGCCAAAGTGAGCGGGGCAGTAGGGGATCCAGGCGCCGTCACGGCGTTGGACGGCGGGGGAGCGTTCCTGTGTCCAGGTGTAGGCTCGCACAATACTCTCACGAAAATCCGCCGCCGTTTTTGCCAGGTCTTCCGCACCGGGATAGCCAATGTCGGCGAAAGCACGCGATATGCCCGCGAGGCCCGCGTAGTACTCGCCTTGGGGACGTGCCTGGTAGGCGAAACGGTTCCAGTCGGCGGAAACGCCGGGGGAGACCAGGCCGTATTCGAAGGGCTTTGTGCCGTCGGGGTTCATGCGCTTTGTTTTTTCACATTCCGAGACGATCCACCGGCACGCTTTTTCAATCCTGGGGGCGGTTTCCTCCAGCCACGCCTTGTCCCGGTAAAGGGCATAATGGTCCGCCAGTGTCCATAAGTGCCATCCCACACCCATTAGCGTATAGCCGGTGGTGAGCAGGCCGTCGCGATTGTAGCGTTCGATAAAATAGTCCAGGGAGCGGCGGGCAAATTCCCGATGTCCCATCAGACTCATACCATGGATGATAGCCTGTGACTCGCTTTCCAGCGGCCCGTAGCGGTCCGCGCCGCACCAGGGAGCCACCCTCAATGCCTGTGCCTCGTTGCGGGCTGTCATCAGGCAGTGGACCTGGCCGGCACAGATGATATCCTGCAGTAGCGCCTCCGGGATGTCCACCTGTAGCGCAGGTTTTAATATCGTGTTCCAGTACGCCTTCGTGGCCTCATCCAGGCCTGTTGCGTCGGCAAAGGACGCGCATTGCTCCACGGAAGCATCCCAGGCGGGCAGGAACAGTTGGTAGAACCGACGGCTTTGGGGCTCCAAAGTGATTCCTATGGACAACCGGCCCGTTTCCATGGTGATTGTTTCGCCTTCGGATTTCGAAGTTTCAAAGCAGGCGAGCAGGGCGTTGTTACGCATGACCGCCGCGCCTTGCGGCAGAGGAACGATTTCCGGAAATGTCTGACGCTTCATATCCAGAAAGAAATGTAGTTCCAGTTCCGTTTCCGCCGGGAGTTCGGCGGGATTTTCCAGAACGAGTTCCGCCACGAACAGCGCTTTGGGCTGGAGCCATCCTGTCGATTCCAAGGGGCGTTCCAAGCCGAAAGGCGCAACAAAAACGCGTTGCCGCAATACTGTCCCGTTATCGGCCGCATACGCAGTATTCTGGATGGGCATCCAGCCCTCTTCAATCTGGCGGAGATTCTTTTTCAACGAAGCGCCGTTTAATCTCATATCCATGAGGAGCGGGTATTCGGGGGCGGCAATCGCTTCCCGGCGATCTTTGCCGGGGGCGATGGGGAGGTCAATACGGTGTTCAACTCCGCCATTTTCATATACGGTAAATTTGTGATTGTCGCAGGCCAGGGATAGCATTGTCGGGCCATTGTTTTGTATCTCGCGGTGCACATTTTTCAAGGCCTGCTCGAAACATTGATCGGGCCGGGAGCGCACGGCATCCAGTATGCTTTCGCGTTCTTTCAGGGTTTCTTTGTGCTGCTCCAGTGTTGGACCGTCAGGCTCGCGGGCAATAAACAAACCATAATCCGGCATATAAACGCAGCCCTGTTCCAGGACGTCGTCAATAGCTACGGCCGTTCGACCACGGGGCAGTTCCAGGCGCAGTATACCGCGGTCGGATTTGGCTTGGCCCGGTCTTGGCTTGAGATGCTTCAGTGTGAAACGCAGTTCCCCGGACAGGTCAACACAAAGAGAAGAACCGTTTCCTTCAGGCGCCGGTTCCAAAAAGACGGCGTTATAGAGTTCCAAAACCGCGTTGGAAGACAAATCGGACCTTTCCAGTGCTATGCGTATCCGGCTTGTAACCTGTCGGGACGTGGAGGATACTTTCATCGTGTGTATGCGGATGGGGGATGGGGAAGGGGGGAATACCCAGCGCAGTTTTTGAACACCAATTTTGGCCTTATAAAGCGCGCTTCGTGGTATGCGAAATAGCCAGTCATTTCCGGCTGACGTGACTTCGGCGTTTAAGTCTTGCCATTCACCTTGCCATTCCGATTCGCCTGCCCACCATTCGAGTCGCGCGCCGGACACCACTGCCGGATCGAGATCGGCGTGAGGACAGAGTGTCGCCTCCGCCGGATAGCGATTTTCATGCCATTGAAGGCCGATACAGGAGGGTTCGCCTGACGTGAAAGGCGCCGTGTAAAGGCCGTCAACGTTCGGAACAAGGGGAGTGCCAAGAAAAATCTGATCCGTACTGAGTTCTTCCACGCGGCCGGGCTGGGACTTCCGCTGCTCCGGAGGCCAGCTCATGACTCGCGCGAAAGATGCTATATCAAAGGACGGCTCCTGCGCGCGCGGCGCTTTACTTTCCACAGGCAAGAGGGAGGGGTTCGCCCAGTTGGCCAAGTCAAATTCGCGGCCGTCACCACCGTCTTCGACTACCAGTTCGAGTTCGTCCACGCCCGTCACATCCACCCGTATGGACAGCGCCGGATCGTTTTGCTTCATGAGACCGCTGTTGAAACGTTCTACGCCGTCTGCAATAACCCTGAAAATCACACTGCCCTGATCATGATCAGGATGGGCTTGTACGCCTGTTTGGGCGGTAAACAAACGATACTCGCCGCCCAGATCGGCCACAATGCGCCCCGGCGCATGAACTCCCAGTCCCTTTTCGTAGTGCTTGTCACCGATTTGCAGCGGGCGCCCGGGTTTGTCTTTGGCATGGGCGGCAGTGCCCAGCCCCATTTCCCCCCAGCCCATTTCAGCGAAGGTTATCCGTTGTTCAAACACATCGGGAACTTCGCTGAAAGCGACATATGCGCAGGCCACAAAGGGTATTATTAATATATGTATAAAATATTTCATTGGCGGCCTTTCTCATCAGATTTATGAATACACGCCGTATCTGTTGAATGCTTTTGGAACAAATCTATTCCGGATTGTGTTGGAGGAATATAGCATAAAAATAGTTTAAATGGAAGTAAATCTGATGACAAAAATTGCCTTTTACGATGCCAAGCCATATTCCCAGAAGCCTTTTGAAGAGTATGTGTCACAGGATTTGACTATCACTTATTATGAACACAAACTAACGCGTGATACGGTCGAATCAGCGGTTGGACATGATGCCGTGTGTGTGTTTGTCAATGATACAATCGACGGGAAAGTGGCGGAAAGACTTGGCGAAATGGGGGTCGGTTTAGTCGCCCTGAGATGCTCCGGCTACAACAACATAAATCTTGACGCCTGCGCACGCCACGGTATCAGCGTTGTCCGGGTGCCGTCCTATTCGCCGCCATCGGTGGCCGAACACAGTATCGCCCTTATGCTGGCCCTAAACCGGCATCTCATCCGCGCCCACGCAAGGGTGCGGGAGGGGAATTTCTCCCTGAATGGGTTGGTTGGCTTTGAGATGTGCGGTAAAACCGTGGGCATTATCGGCACGGGCCGGATCGGGAGGCATGCGGCTGAAATTTTGACGGGATTTCAATGTGAAATCCTTGCGTACGACCTCCATCCCGACCAGGCGCTTTCAAGGAACCCGCGCGTGCGTTATACGGAATTGGACGAACTTTATGCGAATTCGGACATCCTCAGCCTGTACGTGCCTCTGTTGCCGGATACGCGTTATCTTATCAATGACACGAGTATTGCAAAATTGAAGCCGGGCATCATGTTGATTAACACGAGCCGGGGGGCACTGGTAGATACAAAAGCCTTGATTCGCGGCCTGAAGAACGGCAGAATCGGCAGTGCCGGTCTGGATGTCTATGAAGAGGAATCTGATTACTTCTTTGAGGACAGGTCGGAAGACGTTATCGCTGACGATGTGCTCGCCCGATTGCTGACATTCAATAATGTGTTAATTACCAGTCATCAGGCTTTTCTAACTCGGGAAGCATTGAATAAAATCGCGGTGGCAACTCTTAAAAATATCCGAGAATATCAAGAAGGAAAACGGGCTGGTGCATTGACCCATGGCGTATGTGCCAAATGCGCAACCTGATTATAAAACATAATGTAATTATTGTATATACTATCAAATAGTTCTTTAGTGTATTAAATTTTAAGACAGGGGCAGGGGAGAGTGCCATCTAGTTATGAATCCATAAAGGCAAACCCGCCCTGTGTCGGGAAGTAGGTGGAAGTGTATTCTGTTCGTTTTGGCCCCCCTTAACATCATGAAACCCGCTCAAATTTTTCGCCTGGATGCAACTAGGGATAAGTGCTTGCTAATAGGACAAGGCAGTTGAGGATAAAAGTCATTCCGGAAAAGGGAAAATCAGGAGGGGGCACCGGACAAAACAGGGGATATAGATTCCGATGAGCGGGGCGGTGATTTTACCCTGTTGTGGTACCAGATCGGCTGCTAAAAAGGCCCGCTCGGACTGTCATCGCCCACGAAAATCCTGACTCCAAGAAAAATCGAATATCACCGAATGGTAGTTTTTTCCAGAAGGAGCCAGAGTATCGGGTGAAGGGAATCAGGGGAAGGCGAGGGCAGATGGACAATGCTCGGGGACTGGAAAAATACCTGTAACCGCTGGGGTTCATGTTGTCTGAGTGAATGGTGACCGCCCTCCGATATGCGCCGGCTCGAAACGTGAAACTTCCAGGGGATGGTTCCTCCTTCCAAAATTACGCCGTCGAATTCATGATAAGCCTGGAGGCAGCTTTGAAAGCAGGGGAGAGCGTTATGTTTTGTTTTAAATCATCCGCATTTCTTAAAGTGAATATGTTTTATAACAGAACTCTTTATAAGAACGATTTGGAGAACTAAATGGTACTCATGGGCTAAACACACTTGCCACGTTATGATCGCAAGGTCTTTTCAAAAAAGGACAGGGGTTCAAAAGTACTGAAAATTTAGCGCGTCAGAAATGATTTATGAAAGATATAAGCCTCAATTATGCCTTTCTTAAAAAGAGAAAATGCTTTCAACTTCATATTGAATGTAAGGTATTTATTTGCTTAAAAATCCCGTGCTGCAACGGCATTCTTTTGAAACAACAGATGAGAACATGGATATGTATCAAATTGCGCCAATCTTCATTTTAAAACATGAGTTGCCGGGTTTGGGAGTATCGCCAGATTTTAGGAATATAAAACGAAACATAATATATATTATCAGACGTTATGTGGAGATGAAAGTTTCCATAAGTAAAGTCTAGAGTATGGTGTGGCATAATAGGAACAAGGCCTTTCTTCCCCATAGATTCTTCAACTCTCAGGCTCCAAAAAGGCTTTTGGGCATTTGGACGCGCTGAAAAGGCCTATACGCCCTTTTTCGGATTTCAGGCTGGTTTGTATCGAATTACACCCCGTTTTCAGAGCGTAACAGACGCAATTTAGATCGGCTATCCTACGATTTCCGCCATTCGTTGAAAGCCGCCCTTGAGAACGGTATAGCAGGCACGAAATTCCTGCAGGTAGGATTCGTAGCAGACGGCGTTTTCCTCAATTACTGGAATCCGGTGTGTTTCCTTAATGATGTTGTCGCAGGCTTCCTCAACGCTTTTGAAGTGTCCAGCCCCCACTCCCGCCAAAATGGCCGCACCGAAGGCGGGACCTTCGTCCACATTAATCTGCGCAATTTCTATACGTCCTGTGTCCGCCAGAATCTGCCGCCAGAGTTCACTGCGTCCGCCACCTCCGGACACCCGGGAGACTTCCAGGGGTATACCCATTTCACGCATGATATCTAAGCTGTCACGCATGCCGAAAGCAACGCCTTCCATGACCGCCCGGGCCATATGGGCTTTGGTGTGTCTGAGTGACAAACCTACGAAAGCCGCTTTTGCGAAGGGATCCCGATGGGGGGTGCGTTCACCCGTTAAATAGGGCAGAAATAAAAGCCCTTCGGCACCACAAGACACCGTTTGTGCCTGATCTGTAATATAGGTATAGGCATCTCTAGCGGAAGATTTTGCCTGGTGCATTTCCTCATGACAGAGTGTATTCCGGTACCATTGCAGGGCGCCGCCGGCGCTTAACATTACCCCCATGACATGCCATTTTCCGGGCACGGCATGACAGAACGTATGCACCCTGCCCTTGGGATCGGCATGCACGCCATCGGAAAAGGCGAAGACGACGCCACTGGTGCCAAGGGATGAGGACACGATTCCCGGGCGCACGATGCCGCATCCCACCCCGCCAGCCGCCTGGTCTCCCCCACCGGCGGCTACGGGAATCCCGGCGGGCAGGCCGGTTTGTGACGCTATCTCGGGCAGCAGGCTCCCGGTAATTTCCGTCCCTTCGAATGCGCGCGGCATAAGCGATGGATCCAGGTCCAGCTTGGACATCAGGCCTTTATGCCAGCATCGATTACGGACGTCAAACAGAAGCGTACCGGAAGCATCGGCCACATCGGTGGCATACTCCCCGGTAAGCACCCACCGAATATAATCCTTGGGTAATAGTACTTTTCGCGTCTTTTCGAATAACTCAGGTTCATTGTCACGCAACCACAAGATTTTGGGTGCCGTAAACCCTGTCAGGGCCGGATTGGCAACCATGGCTACCAGTGCAGCCTCTCCCCCGGCCTTTTCAGTGATGGTTTCACATTGTTCCGCAGTTCGCTGATCACACCATAAAAGCGCAGGACGCAAAACCTTGTTCTCAGCATCCAGAAAGACGGACCCATGCATCTGTCCCGTGAGTCCTATGGCAACGACTGCCCGGCTATCCACTTTGGCTGCCAATTCGGTGAGGGCCTCCAGAACTGCCCGGCGCCAGTCTGCGGGATCCTGTTCCGCCCAGCCCGCCTTGGGACTGGCCAGTGGATATTCCCGGAGTGCGGACGCCAATACGGCGCCCCGGATATCCATGGCGATGGCCTTGGTGCCGCTGGTGCCCACATCCACGCCAATACATATGGGAAGGCTGCTCATAGATCATTCTCCCTGGATAGTATTGTTTTTAGCTCACATCAAATGAGACCGTTTCCAGGCATCACTGGTTTTCAAAAACCTTCCATTCCAGTATCCCCGCCGAGTAGTCGCGCTGCAGGCGTACAACGAGTCGCAGGGATTTGGTGGTTACAGGTTCAAAAGATGCTTCATTATACGAGTTCAACGCGGTGGTGTATTCAGAGGCGTTGAGCACGGGCACCCATTCATTATCAACGAGATGCTGGATTTCCCACTCTGCAGGAACGCGGCAACCGCCCTCGGGCGCGTCATCGAACCAGTAAACGGCCGTCTTGTTTATCGTAACCTCTCTGTCAAAATCGTATTGAACCCATTCCCGGGAGCCTTTATGGGGCCACCAAGTAAAGCGCGCAATGGAATCGTCTTTGGAGGAAGCCGGTTCGCGCAGGTCGTTCAGCGCGGCCGGTGTATCACTTTGCCAGGTGTGGGACACGGTGGCCCGTGCTGTAGAGGTGATCGTGGGTGGTGGCGACGGTTCCGCCGTGCCGTCATCCGCGGCAATCCAGACCTGCATCTCCCCCGCTCCCCGATGGGCCCAGGCATAATAGGGAATCAAGGTAAGGGGTTCATTATCAATATGTTCCGATTCGTTTCCCGACTCCCGGTAAACAGCGCCGCTCGGTCCGGACAAGGCTGTTACCGTTGTGCCGGGAAGTATTTCCAACGGCCTCGTTTCCCATGACGCTTCCGTATTGAGGAAGCGGTGCCGCACCTTTTCGCCATTGTCTGCGCCCTCGGCGCAATAGACCAGGGGGCCCCGCTCAACGGCGATACGGTTGCGGTTACTTTCCACCGCATCATGAGCGACTACGAAGCGCACCGACACTGGAAACTCGAGTGATACGGTGTCTCCCGGTTCCCAGGTGCGGCGCACGCATATATAGCCCTTTTCATCGATATTGGCAGGGGCCTCTCCCCCATTTATCCGGAGGATGACCGGTTTGGTGGTCCCGTCTGTATAGCGGTATAAATCCCCCGGCACTGGTTTGCCCAGCGCCCAGCCGGGAACACGCAGGCGTACTTCATAACTCCCGGCCCGCTCGGGTGATACGGTTAGGTTCACGGCGCCGTCCCAGGGATAGTCCGTGTGCTGTTCCAGCGTGAGCAACGCACTATTGACGGTAAACGAGGCCTTGCTTCCAATATAGAGGTTAACGTATACGATATCGTCCTGTATGGCATAAACATATCCGCTGAGGGAGGGCAAAATGCGCACTATATTTGTAGGACAACAGGAACAGTCAAACCACGGTTGCCGCAGGCAACTGCCGTGATTGAAGGGGGACGACCCGTCCGAGGACAGCGGGTTGACGTAGAAAAACGCGTCCCCAGTAAGTGAGATCCCCGAAAGAAAACCGTTGTACAAGGCACGTTCCAGAATATCAATGTATTTGGATTCGCCTTTCATCAGGAACATGCGCTGGTTCCAGAGGATGCTGGCGATGGCGGCGCAGGTTTCCGCATAGGCGGAATCATTTGGGAGTTCATAATTTGCGCCGAACTGCTCCCCCCGGCGTTGCGCGCCGATGCCGCCGGTGAGATACATCTTTTTTCCTGTCATGTTGTCCCAGATACGGTCCAGAGCTTCCACGAAGGCCGGGTTGTCCGTGAGAACGGCCACATCGGCCGCGCCCGCGTAAAAATAGCCCGCACGCACCGAATGACCGACCGCCTCATCCTGTTGCGCCAGGAGCTGGTGGTCTTGGCAATAGTCGCCAAATAGTTCGCGGTTTTCTGAATTCCCCCGCTGTTCCACAAAGAACCGCGCCATGTCCAGGTAATCCTGGTTGCCCGTTACCCGGTACAGTTTGATCAGGCCGATTTCAATTTCCTCATGCCCGGGAACCGCATATTTCTTCCCCGGACCAAATACCCTGCAGATCAGGTCGGCGTTTTTAAGGGCGACATCGAGAAAATTCCGTTTGCCTGTCGCCTGGAAATGAGCCACCGCTGCCTCGTACATGTGCCCCACGTTATACAACTCGTGGGCATGGCGAATATTGTCCCACCGTTCTTTGCCAATGACTTTCGGGGCGTTTTCCGGGTCGATGGTGCGGGCAGTGTACAGGTAACCGTCTTCTTCCTGGGCCGCCGCGAACAGGGCGATCAACCCGTCCAGGTACTTGTCCAGTTCGGGATCAGGATGAATCGACAAGGAATAAGCCGCCCCCTCCACGATTTTAAACACGTCGGAATCGTTGAAAAAGATGCCTTCATGTTTCCCTTCCATGAGCCCGCCGGCCTTGGCGAAATTACTGATGCGGCCCGTTTCTTCCGACTTCTTGAAGTTGGCCGGCAATGTGACGGTCCGGTTGGTCTCCAGGCGCGGCAGCCAGAAACCGTCTTCAAAACGCACCTTGGTAAATTCTACCGGCGCTATAGGATAGTCTTTCATTCCCGTGTCCGCCTGGGTGAGCATGCAAAAGAGGGATACCGCCGCTGTCGCGCCCATAACATGAAGTAACTTCATTTCCTGCGTCTCCTCGAATCCTGATTCTCCGTGAGCAAAGGATAACAGCATGGTTTATTCGGGTGCAATGCGCTGTATGGCGACATTCTGCCCCATCCCATCCGTGCATCGTTTTTTTGGTTATTTTAAGACCAGCGTGATTTCCCGTCTCACGCAGCGCGCCACCTCCACCCTGCGCCCGCCGGCGGCAAGTCCCGTGATGGCATCCGAAAAAAACGCCATGTCTCCGTAATAATCGACGGCAAGCCGCGCGAGCGTTTCGGAAAAGAACAGGGGTTCCACGGTGCCGACCGTATCCACCCCGCCAAGCGCCTGAACGAGCGCGTCAAGGGTTTCCTGATTTCCCGGATTTTCCACGCGGACGATGACCCGGGTTTCATCCTCCATGCCCAGCATGGCCAGCACGATGGCGACGACACAGTCCCCGGTCAGTTTGCCACAGGCATCCTGGGCGGCCTGGATACCCCCTTCCACCGGTTCCACACTCTGCACCGCGGCCTCGGCCGTCAAGGTGTCGCGGATTTTGCCGTCCGGTCCCGAAACAACCCGCATTACGGCGCGCGCCCGGTTGCGCAACATGTTTGATTCCCGGGTCAGCGGCTCATGGGTCGTAGTAATGGAACCCACCACGACGACATCCTCCGCGTTGGCGCGGGCAAAGGCCGCGGTGGTCGGGACGTCTCCCTGTGTAATGCCGACCAACTGGCCGATCTCATAGTGATCGAGAAGATCATGAACACCTTTTACGGAAAAGCCGAAATCCTCCATGGGCTTGCGAAAGACCGCTTCGGCAATGTCAAAGGTGGGCCCGCCCGCCTGCGCTTCCGGGCCTATATATTCCGCCAGCAACAGGCGCACGACCGGCTTGCGCGGCAGTCGCGGCAACATGATGGCGGCCACGTCGCGTTTCAGTGGTTTTTCCAGCACATGGGCGTCGATTTCCACTTCTGTGACAGTGCCGACAATATCGCTACGAAGGAGATCATAACGCTGGATATAGCGGGATGCCTGTCCCAGGACGGGTTTAAAAAGGGTCATGTCCGAGGAGTTGGTCATTGCCTGCAGCACTTCTTCCATCACCAAGGCCTGGGCGTTTTCCACCGCCATCTTGCGCGCAGCCAATCCGACGCCTTCGGCGCTGCCTTTCATGCGCACGGTCAACAAATCATCGGCCCAGGATGTCGTGGACGTAGCGGCCAGCAAAAAACACAAAATCACTGCCCGGGCACGTTTGAATCGTGCCGGCAGTGATGTGTGTGTGTCGGGGGACATGGTATCATCAGTCGCGGCTGCGGGCTATCATGAGCAGGCGCAGCAGTTGCAGCAGGGCTGTGGCGGCCGCGGCCACATAGGTCATTGCGGCGGCGCCGAGCACCTTGCGCACTCCCGCCAGTTCTTCCCGGCTCATGTAGTTGCCCGCTTCCAGGGCTTTGACAGCCCTGTTGCTGGCATTGAATTCAACGGGCAGCGTAACCAGGGTAAACGCAACGGCCGCCGTGAACAGCCAGATACCCAGGCTCACCAGCCACCCACTGAAAGAGGAATTGAAGATAAGCCCGATGAAAACCAGGGGGAGCGCCAGCGTGGACCCGATGGACGATATAGGATACATGAGATGGCGTAACCGCATGGGTGCGTAACTGTTGGCGTCCTGAATCGCGTGCCCCACCTCGTGGGCGGCGATGCCCAGCGCTGCAATGGAATCGCCCCCGTATACGCCTTCGGAAAGGCGCAACACTTTCGCCTTCGGGTCATAATGGTCGGTCATCTGGCCCGCGATAGGCTCAATAGCAACGCCCGCCACGTTGGCCTGTAGCATGATTTGATGGGCGACCTGGGCTCCGGTCACTCCGGCCTGGGTCCGTATGGACGCGTATTTCGCGTAGGCGGACTTTACGCGCAGCTGCGCCCACAAGGCAATGATCATCGCCGGGATCATCAGCAGGTCCGCGGGATGAAACATATAAGGAAACATCATTTACCTTCACCTTTGTTCGGGGGCGAAAACAGGTTCTCCTGCTGATCCGGCGCGCGCATGGAACAACGGCCGTTCAGCTCGGCGCCCTCGCTCATGGAGAAAACGCGCGCCTGCACGTCGCCGTTGACAACCCCGCCAGCTTCAATCCGCAGCGTGCCCGGCGTGTTCACGTTGCCCTCAACGCTGCCGGCCACGCGAATCTGCTTGCCGGCCCCGGCATCCGATGCCAGACGCCCGGTTGAGGTGACAATCAGGTCATCCGTACATTCGATGCCGCCTTGTACGGTTCCCTCCACCTGGCAGGAACCTGCGCGCACGTTGCCGGTTACCAGGGCGGTCTTGCCAAGAAACAGGGTGGCGTTCACCGCGACATTGCCCTCGACGCGCCCGTGTATTTCCGTTTCGGAGCCGCCGGTGACGGAACCTTCGATGACGACGCCCTCGGGAATGTACATTTTTTGTCCCTTGTTACTACGAGCCCGTGCCAGCGAAAGGTCTTCCGTGGGACGCTGCGTGAGCGGCGGTGTGGAAACGGGCATGCCGCCTCCCCCGCGGTTCGTCTGCAGGGTGGTGTTAATGCGCCCGCTCAGTTTTGAAAACAACCCCGATTCACGCTGCGGTTGTGCCGGACGCGCGTTCGCCATGGAACTGGTTTTCACCTTGCCGGCATCCTGATTGCCCGCGGCGCCCATCGTTTTTTCATTTGCTTTATCGTTCATTGTCGTTGTGTATCCCCGTTGACTGGTTTGAGGCTGAGGTTCGGCCCGATTGAAATAAACTCCAGAGACCTTGAAAGTGTACCGCCTCTGATGCGGTTCATTCAATTTTCAGATTCTTGGCGTATCAGATTCCTGACGGTTTTCCAGAGCAGAATACCGGTGTAAGCCGCCCATGGCCGCCAGTAGAAGCACGATGATGAAGGCGGTACGATATCACGTGACGGCTATTTTTCCACGACTCCGGGTCGGACCGCCTCATAAAGAAATCCGTTCGCGGACGGCAGGTCGGTATAGCCCATAAGGTGCAAATCGATGGCACGGGCCGCCTCGCGGCCTTCGTGAATGGCCCAGACGACCAGGGATTGGCCACGCCGGGCATCGCCACAGGCAAAGATGTTCGACCTGCCGGTCTGGAAATTGGAGGCCTTGATAGCCGCACCGAAACGGTTCTTTTCCATTTCCAGTCCCAGCCCGCTGACAAACATGTCCGCTTCCGGTTGCGTGAAGCCCATGGCCAGCAGGACCAGGTCGCATTCAATGCGCATGTCGGAACCCGGGATTTCGGTCATAGTGCGCCTGCCTGTCGCGTCCGGAGCGCTCCATTCGACGCGAACGGTATGAATCGCGCAGACATTGCCCTTGCCGTCGTTCTCAAAGGATTTGGTGTTGATGCTCCACTCCCTGCAATTGCCGCCGGGCGCTTCCTGGTGGCTTGACGAGGTGCGCAGCACGGCGTCCCACTGGGGCCAGGGGTTGTTCTCGGCGCGCTGCGCCGGGGGCTTCGGGAAGAGTTCAATGTTGAGTATCGACGCGCAACCCTGTCGTATGGATGTGCCGACACAGTCGGAACCGGTGTCGCCGCCGCCGATGACGACGACTTTCCTTCCTGCGGCCAGAATTTCCGGGCCGTCCACAACCTTGCCCAGGACGCGCCTGGTCTGCTGCGTCAGAAAATCCATGGCGGGATGGATGCCGTTCAGGTCCCAGCCGGGTACGTTCATGCCCTCAAAGGTACGGGGGCGCGTAGAACCGATGGCGAGCAGCACGGCATCAAAAGCATTTAGTTCCTCCACTGGAACGTTCTTGCCCACCTCGGCGTTGCAGCGGAAGATTACCCCCTCATCCTCAAGTTGTTTTACCCGGCGAAAGACCAGATTCTTGTCCAGTTTAAAGTTGGGGATGCCGTAGGTAAGCAGGCCGCCAGGCGCGTCCGCGCGCTCATAGACCACCACCGCATGGCCGGCGCGGTTCAACTGCTGCGCCGCAGCAAGGCCGCTGGGGCCGGAACCGACCACCGCCACGCGCTTACCCGTACGTTGCCGGGGCGGTTCAGGTTCTATACAGCCGAGTTCCCAGCCCCGGTCGGCGATCTCCCGCTCCAGCATTTCGATGGTAACCGGCGGGTCAATGATGCCGAGCACGCAGGCACTCTCGCAGGGTGCGGGGCATATCCGGCCGGTGAACTCGGGAAAGTTATTGGTGGAATGCAGAATTTCCAGGGCTTCCCGCCAGGCGTCATCCTTGGCATAGTCATTGAAGTCCGGAATCATATTGCCCAGGGGACAGCCGCTGTGGCAAAAAGGCACCCCGCAGTTCATACAGCGGTAGGCCTGTTTTTTCAGGTCTTCCGGGGGCAGGGACCGGACAAATTCATTGAAGTTTTTTGTGCGTTCATCGGCCGGACGGTTCGGCGCCAGTTCGCGGCCGAAGGTCATGAATCCGTGCGCTTTATCGGGCAGCATGGCAGGACTCCTCTTTCTGACGGGCTTCAAGCACCCGCGCGTAGTCGCGGGGCATCACGCGTACGAATTGGTTCAGGCTTTTTTCAAAATTGTCCAGGATCTGTTTCGCTCGAGCGCTGCCGGTATACTGCACATGCCGTTCCAACAGGTACCGGACCTCGGGTACGCTTTTTTCATGAAGCGGCTTGAGGTCCACCATGTCCGTGTTGCAGTCGATGGCGAAGTTTCCCCGGGGATCGTAAACAAAGGCAATGCCACCGCTCATGCCCGCGCCGAAGTTACGGCCCGTTTCTCCAAGGATCAGAGCGCGCCCGCCGGTCATGTACTCGCAGCCGTGGCGTCCCGCCCCCTCCACCACTGCCCAGGCGCCGCTGTTGCGGACACAGAAGCGTTCGCCCGCGATGCCGTTAAAATAGGCCTCGCCGCCCGTGGCGCCATAAAGCGCCACATTGCCCACGATAATGTTCTTCTCCGGAACGATGGAACACCGGGCGGGCGGTTTGATGATGATTTTGCCGCCGGAAAGTCCTTTGCCGCAATAGTCATTCGCCTCCCCTTCCACGGACAGGGTCACGCCCTGGATGGCAAAGGCGCCGAAACTCTGGCCCGCCTGACCTGTGCAGTCGATCCACACGGTGTCTTCCGGCAGGCTGCCGGTATACATGCCGAGTTTGTGGCGCCGTGTGAGTTCGCTGGACAGCATGGCGCCGACGGTACGGTGCACGTTCCGGACATTGATGGCAAATCGTACGGGTGTTTTGTTTTCGAGCGCCGCTTTCGCTTTATCCATAATGACATGGTCGAGCGCCTTGTCAATACCGTGATCCTGCGTTTTCGTGCAGTAGAGGGAGGAGTTCTCCCAGGGCGCTTCGCAGTGCAGGATGCGGGAGAAATCGAGATGGCGCGCTTTCCAATGTTCGGGCAGCGGGTCGAATTCGAGCATATCCGCGCGGCCCACCATCTCGTTCATGGTCCGGAAGCCCAATGACGCCATGATGCGCCTGCATTCCTCGGCCACAAAGAAGAAATAGCGCACCACGTATTCTGGTTTGCCGCTGAACTTCTTGCGCAATTCCGGATCCTGGGTCGCCACACCCACCGGGCAGGTGTTCAAATGGCATTTGCGCATCATGATGCAACCGCTGACAATGAGCGGGGCGGTGGCGAAACCGAATTCCTCGGCGCCGAGCAGGGCCGCCACAGCCACGTCCCGTCCGGTTTTCAACTGGCCGTCGACCTGGACGCGGATACGGTCGCGCAGGTCGTTGGCGACGAGCACCTGGTGGGTTTCAGGAAGCCCGAGTTCCCAGGGCAGGCCGGCGTGCTTAACGGAACTCAGGGGGGACGCGCCGGTGCCGCCGTCATGTCCGCTGATAAGCACCAGGTCCGCCTTGCCCTTGGATACGCCCGCGGCTATGGTGCCGACGCCCGCTTCCGATACCAGTTTTACCGATACTTTGGCGTGCACATTCGAGTTCTTCAGGTCATGAATCAACTGGGCCAGGTCTTCAATGGAATAAATATCGTGATGCGGGGGCGGCGAGATCAGTTCCACGCCCGGTGTGGAATACCGGACTTTGGCAATTTCTTCAAACACCTTGTGGCCGGGCAGCTGGCCGCCCTCACCAGGTTTGGCGCCCTGGGCCATTTTGATCTGCAGTTCATCGGCGTTAACAAGATACTCGTTGGTGACGCCGAAGCGTCCGGAAGCCACCTGTTTGATGGCGCTTCGGCGCAGGTCGCCGTTATCATCGGGTTCAAAACGGCGAGGGTCCTCCCCACCCTCTCCGGTATTGCTGCGTCCGCCGATGCGGTTCATGGCCACGGCGAGGGTCTCGTGGGCCTCCCGGCTGATGCTGCCGAAGGACATGGCGCCTGTGCAGAAGCGCTTTACGATCGCCGAGGCGGGTTCTACCTCTTCTATGGGAATGGGCGTGCCCTGCTTGAATTTCAGGAGCCCGCGCAGGGTTGCCAGGGTGCGGTTGCGGTTGTTGACTTCTTCGGCGAATCTTTCATACGTCTCCGAATTGTCTTGTCTTGTGGCATGTTGCAGCGAAGCGATGGTGTCCGGGTTCCATTGGTGGAATTCGCCCCGGCGTCGCCAGCGGTATTGACCGCCCGGATCAAGATAGGGACGGTGCGACGGCCTTTCAGGCCAGGCGCCGGCGTGGCGCATCAGGGTTTCGCGCCCCACCTCGGCAAAGCCGATGCCGCCGATACGTGATGCCGTTCCGGTGAAACAGCGTTCCATGACCGCGTCCCCCAAGCCCAGGGCTTCGAAGATTTGGGCCGACCGATAACTGTGCTGGGTGGATATACCGATCTTGGACATGGTCTTCAACATGCCCTTTTCCACGGCCTTGATGTAATTCTTGATGGCCTGCCCCGGAGCGTTTTCGGTGATCTTGCCGGATTCCACGAGGCCCGTGATGATTTCGAAGGCAAGCCAGGGATTTACGGCGCCCGCTCCATATCCGGTCAGAAGGCAGAAATGCATGACTTCCCTGGCTTCGCCGGTTTCGATAATGATGCCGCAATTAGAGCGCTTATGCACGCGCAACAGGTGCTGATGCACGGCGCCCACGGCCAGAAGGCTGGGCAGCGGCGCTTGCGCCACCGACACCCCGCGATCGGAAAGAATAACCAGCGTAATGCCCTCATCCACCGCCTTTTCCGCTTTAGCGCAGATGCGGTCCAGGGTTACTTCTACCGCCCCGGGACCGTCAGTCGCCGGAAACAGCGTGGAAATAACGCGACTGCGCAAATCTTTTTGATCCAGTGTTGCGATATGGGCCAGTTGTTCGTTGGTCAGAATGGGCGACTTCAAAAACAGCTGCCTGCAGTCCTCGTGGGTTTCTGAAAGCAGGTTGCGTTCCCTGCCTATGGTGGTCTTCAGAGACATGACCAATTCCTCCCGAATGGGGTCTATGGGTGGATTGGTCACCTGCGCGAACACCTGCTTGAAATAGTTGAATAACAGCTGCGGCCGTTCGGACAAAACGGCCAGAGGCGCATCATTGCCCATGGAGCCCACCGGTTCCTTGCCGTTTTGGGCCATGGGCATCAATAGGATTTCACTGTCTTCCCGGGTATATCCGAACGCGATTTCCCGCTCATGCAACGGCGCCGGTTCCACCTGGGGCGCGGCCGGTGGAGTATCCGGCAGGGACACCCGGTTCTGGTTCAGCCAGATCCGGTACGGGTTGCGTTTCTCAAACACGGTCTTGATTTCGGTGTCGCCGATAATACGGCTGGTGGCCGTATCCACCATGAACATTTTTCCGGGCTCCAGGCGTCCCTTTCTAATGATATTTTCCTGCGGGATGTCCAGCACCCCCACTTCCGACGCCATGATGAGCTGTTTGTCTGACGTAAGCCAATAGCGGGAAGGGCGCAGCCCGTTCCTGTCGAGCACCGCGCCGATGCGCGTGCCGTCGGTGAAGGCCATGGATGCCGGCCCGTCCCAGGGTTCCATTTTGCAGGCCATGAACTCGTAAAAGGCTTTGCGCGCGTCGTTCATGGTCTTGTGGTTGTCCCAGGGCTCCGGGATCATCATTGCCATGGCCACATCCATGGGATACCCGCCGCGCACCAAGAGTTCGAAGGCGTTGTCGAAAATGGCCGAATCGCTGAAGCCGGGTGTCAGCACCGGTTGTATCTTTTGAATATCACCCCCGAAAAGTCGGCTGATGAAATGGGGTTCCCGGGAGGCGAACATGTTGATATTGCCACGGAGGGTGTTGATCTCGCCGTTATGGGCCAGGAAACGGAACGGCTGGGCAAGAGGCCAGGAAGGCAGCGTGTTGGTGCTGTAGCGTTGATGAATCAGAGCCAGAGCGGATTGAAACTGTGGATCGCGCGTGTCGAGATAATAGCGGTCAACGGATTCAGGAAGCATCAGGCCCTTATACACGATAGTGCGCGCGGACATGCTGGCTGCGTAATAGCTGTCCGCCCCGGGCAGATTCATGCCGCGAATCGCGATGGAAGAGGACTTCCGGATAACATATAGTTTTCGTTCGAAGGCGTCTTCATCCAAGCGGTCCGCCGCCTTGATGAACACCTGGCGTATGACGGGTTCATTGCGGCGAGCAAGCCATCCGATACTGTCCGAATCCCGGGGTACGTCCCGCCAGCCCAGCAGTGTCTGCCCTTCTTTTTCAATGGTTTGATTGATAAGCGCTTCCGCTGTGGCGCGGGTATCGGCATCTTGCGGCATGAAAAGCATGCCCACCCCGTAGCGGCCTTTCGGGGGAAGCTCAAATCCGAGTTTTTCCGCTTCCTGTGCAAAAAAAAGATGCGGCAGCTGTAGCAGCATGCCGCAACCGTCGCCCGTATCCGGGTCGCACCCGCAGGCGCCGCGATGGGTAAGGTTGTACAGAATCTTAAACCCGTTCACAACGATATCGTGGCTCTGGCGCCCGTCAATGTTGCACAGAAACCCTATGCCGCAGGCATCGTGTTCCTGTGCCACCGTGTAGAGTCCGTGACGTTCTAGTAGATTTAAGGGAAAATTGCTTTCCACGTTCACATTTCCTTAACTGGTTCTGTGGTTTGTATGGCCCGCAATCATTCGACAGGCCCTTCTGTTTGTCGGCATATACATCTCGCCCGAAAGTTGGTTTGCCAGAAGTTTCGAGAGAAATCTCTAAGAAAAAGCAGCATTCAGCGAGGATGCGGAAACAGTCTAATGACATTCCATGCGGTATGATATCTGAAGGTCCGGTGACAATGCAACTTTTATATCCTCACCATGAAAGAGTCCAAAAGACCTTCTATAACGGGTTAGAACTATTTTGATTCGAATACCCGCCTGGAAATCTACGAATAACAATACCTACCAAACGGTATGAAAAAAGTAGTATAAAATCGCACTGATATTATTTTTATGTAAATCATGGATCCGGGACATTTATCGCCGATAGGTACTCATCGCGTATACTTGTTGTTGCTTTTCATGAGGATTTCCATAAATCGCAACTGGATTTTCATGATAAGATGGGTTGCGCATTGCCTTATGGTTTAAGATGTTCTTTTTTTTCTGTCATTATAATTTGTGTAAATTTTTTCTAATCTGAACAGTAACAGGAAAGTTCACCGCCATGTTTCGTTTCGCACATTCTTTGATCCTTGTCTCGACATTGCTGTTGTTTACTGCTACGCATGCTATGGCCATGGTTCAAGTGCATGTGTCGCCCGGGGGAAAGGATGACAACCCGGGTACACTTGAGGCGCCCCTGGCAACCTTGGAAAGGGTACGGAATCTGCTTCGGGAGACACGCAAAGCGCACCCGGAAACCTTTTCAGAAGGCGCTACAGTATGGATTCATGACGGTGTTTATGAATTGAGTTCCCCCCTGGTTCTTTTGGAAGAAGACGGCGGCGGCAAAGAGGGGCCCATCGGGTATCGCGCGGCACCCGGTGAATCCCCTGAACTTATAGGCGGGCGGGTATTGTTGCCGGAGGGCTTTGTGCCTGTGACCGACACGTTCCTGCTGGACCGGATTGACCCTGCCGTGCGAGAGGAAATCCGCGTTGTTGATCTTTATGGAATGGGAATTCAGAACCTGGGCGAATTTCCTGACAGTTATAACACTCCCCCGGCGCTTCCGGAACTTTTTTTCAAGGGGAAGCGTATGACGCTTGCACGCTGGCCCAATGGCGCGGAATGGGCAACCGTGGCCGGCGTAGTGGACAGCGGACCCGCGCCGTGGCGGAATCATGCCTCCGAGGATACAGGTACCTTTGAATACTCCGGGGACCGTCCGACGCGCTGGACCTCCGCGCCCGCGGTCTGGCTGTACGGATACTGGTGTTTTGACTGGGCCAGCGAAACGATCCGCGTGAAATCGATTGACACGGAACAACATCGCCTATCGTTGTTAAAACCCCATGTCTACGGGATCGGTTCCGGCAACCCGGCGGAACGGCGGTACTGCGCCTTGAATCTGCTCGAAGAACTGGATGCGCCGGGCGAATACTATATCGACCGGGAACAGGGGCGCCTGTACTTCTGGCCGCCGGCCCCCATAACCACCGGTGACGCCGTTCTGTCGGTAATGAAAGACCCGGTGATCCAGATCAAAGACGCCTCGCATATACACCTTCAAGGTATTACGATATCCTGTTGCGCCGGATCGGCTATTCGGGTCGAGAGCGGCAACGAGGTTGTTGTCCGGAGTTGTATTGTCCGGAATACGGGGCTTGACGGCATCATTGTGCAGGAGGGAAACACGCACCTTGTGGAGGCGTGTGACATTTTTGAGACGGGCACGGGTGGTCTTGTAATCGGGGGCGGTGACCGAAAAACGCTTACCTCCTGCGGTCATGAAGCGGTGAACAACGACATCTGGAATGTCGGCCGGCGCAAACGGACTCACGCTTATAACGTGCATATCAGCGGGGTCGGCATGCGCCTGGCCCACAACCGCATCCACCACGCGCCCCACCAGGCCATCGGCCTTGGCGGTAATGACCATGTGATCGAATACAACGAAATTTTTGACATCTGCCAGGAATCCGATGATTGCGGCGCCTTTTACATGGGGCGAAACCCCTCGGAACGGGGTTCCCTGCTCCGCTACAATTTCTGGCGGGATACGGGCGGCCCCCGTTCACACGGCAGTTGTGCCGTGTATTTTGACGACGGATCCGGCGGCCAGACCGTTTACGGCAACGTGTTTCTCCGTGCGGCCGGCGGGAACTTCGGCGCCGTGTTCGTTCATGGCGGACACAACAACCGGGTGTACAACAACATTTTCATCGACTGCAAGGCGGCTATGCGCCAGGTGCGCTGGGACGATGAACGGTGGAAGGAGTGGGTCCAGGGCGATCTCTGGAAACAATGGCTGACGCAGGACGTGGATATTACCCAACCGCCTTATACGGAACGCTACCCGGAATTGAAGGGATTCTTTGAGTTCAATGGCGAAAAAAGAACCAACTTTACGGAACGCAATGTGGCAGTGCGCTGTCCCATGCTGCTGGACGGCGACTGGGAGGAGAACGATAATTTTGTGACCGATACTGACCCGGGCTTTGTGGATGCGGCCGCCATGAACTTTCAGTTACGGGAAGACGCGGAGGTGTTTCGGAAAATCCCGGGGTTTGAAGCGATCCCATTCAATAGGATCGGGATGAAGAGAGAATCGCCGGAAAGCATGCCATCTTTATAGTTTCCATCCCGTTCGGTATGGCGGATTAACCAGCGCGTTTGCTTCCGGGTCGTTGGTTATTCGCAGGTTCGCCGCGTCCCATTCCAGTTCGCGGTCCTTGGCGCGCATGGCGAGCACCCCCAGGAGGACCATTTCGGTCAGGGGGCCGCCATACTCAAAACTGGAACTGGCGGGATGCCCGTCCTTGCAGGCGCGAATCCAATCCTGTTCATGGGCGCCATCGCGCTGGGGCACCCGGGGCAGTGTTTTTTCAGGGCCTTTATCACGCATCTTTGCCCGGGGCAGGAACTGCAGCCCGCCCGCGCCATGAGAACCGTGTATGGCCGTGCCCTGGTCTCCGATAAGAATAGCGCCGTTGCTGTCCAAGGTACGCCCCGGTTCAAAATCGGCGGGAATGGGAGGTTTAAGGCGTCCGTCATACCAAGTGAGTTTTACGGGCGGCATGCTTCCCCGCGCCGGGAACTGGTAGCGCACAATGGAGGCCCGGGGAAAGGTTTCTTCGCTGACCCCGGGTTCATAATGGGTGGTGGTTGCCTGAACACTTTCAGGCGATCCCAAATCCAAGGCCCAGAAGGCGGGATCAAGAATGTGGCAGCCCATGTCACCCAATGCGCCGGTCCCGAAATCCCAGAAGCCGCGCCAGGACATAGGATGGTAGACGGGATGGTACGGGCGTTCCCGGGCCGGACCCAGCCATAAGTCCCAGTCCAGTGTATCCGGCACGGGCGGCGTATCTTCGGGTCGTTTCATAATGGGAAAGTCCGACCATGGATCGCCGCCGACCGGGCGGTCGCTCCACGCATGTACCTCCCGGACATTACCGATGGCGCCCGACTGTACCCATTCGCGAAGACGGCGGATTTGCTCGGAGGAATGGCCCTGGTTGCCCATCTGTGTCTGGACGCCCGCTTCCCGAGCTGTTTCGGTGAGTTTGCGGACTTCATAAATGCTGTGGGCAAGTGGTTTCTGACAATACACATGTTTTCCGGCGCGCAGGGCTGCCATGACAATAACCGCGTGCGTATGGTCCGGCGTGGCCACAATTACGGCATCTATATTTTTCGCTTCCTTGTCCAGCATGTCGCGGAAATCCCGATACCGGCGCGCCTTCTCGTGGGTCTTGAACGTATCGGCAGCATACTGCTCATCCACATCACAGAGGGCGACAATATTTTCCGTGGCGCAGGCGTCAATATTGGAACGTCCCATGCCCCCGATACCGACGGCGGCGATATTGAGTTTCTCATTGGGAGATATTCGGCCTGGCACCACCCGGGCCGTATTGGCGCGTGTTGTCCGAGTGGCCAGCACCGCGCTTGTTGTCGTCGTTGCCAGAAAGG
Source organism: Candidatus Hydrogenedentota bacterium (assembly GCA_012730105.1). GTDB lineage: Bacteria > Hydrogenedentota > Hydrogenedentia > Hydrogenedentales > CAITNO01 > JAAYBJ01. Next base: position 6,995 of record JAAYBJ010000287.1, on the reverse strand, counting down.
CACGACGTGTCAGGGAATCGGTATGCATGTAGAAAGAGTTCCTTATGTCAAAAAGATAACATCTTTATGGTTTTGCATTTTCACATCAAATTGGCAAGTCCTAAATCTTAAATTCTGTCATTTATCCCCTACTTTCTTGAAGGTCAAGCGATTTCTTTTTTAAGAGGATACTGGATAACTCTTTTCTTTGATGGAAAAGTTGGTAGTACAACAACAGCATGGGCAGGACAAAGAACAGGATGGCTTCTATGGCATCATAATTATTGCCAAGACCCATATCCATTTCCCCAATACCCTCTTTGATCCGTAGGTAATGAATCAACGCAAACACATTCCGGGTGATTGGCCCAAGTGGTAGCAGCAGAACAGCCATCCAGGCCACCCGATTATCGGAAAAGCACTTTATCGTGGCGAGAAGATACGCTGTCGCGCCAAAAAACATGATGGTGTAGTATATCTCATTTTCCGGTCTTATCATCACGTTGGCAAAGGCCAGGCCATAGTACAGGATCAGGATAAGTGCCCATCCCAACAGAATCCATTTGATGCCGTACAAGGTGACCAACTGCTCGGCTTTTCCAACAGGTGGGTGGTTCTGGGCCCTGTCAAAGAGAATTGCGATTATCGTCCTGCGCTCGATGAACATGCCGAAATAGAGGAATAAGGCTGGCAAATCCAGCACAATCGCATAGATTCCCACAATAAGAATGGTGGCCGGCGAATCCAGATACAGGTCATGCCCCGTACAAAACATCCACATGTTAAGCAGTACGCCCGGCAGAGATAAACAAAGGGGAACCGCTGGTATGAGTACGGCCAGCCACCATGCAATACGATAATTATATTGACAGAGAAACGCCACCGCTATATAGACGACAGCCCCCACAGTCAACAGCAGGATGGAAAGCGGTTTTTCTTGACCATTGCCCAAAGAAATCATATATCCCAACCCAAAGACGATGAGCAACAGGAAGGACCAAAATAATTGCACAGCTTTTACCGCTTTTAGCATGGCAAATCCTCTATGCTGTTATTTTAATTCCGAAATGCGGAGAAATGGAATATCTGAAGTCTCTCGTGATCACGGAGCATCCTGTTACACATTCCACGGTTCGCGGATGGGACGGGTAAGCCGGGCGTTGGCCCCATCATCATTCTCAAAGCGTTCCAGCGCAGGATCCCAGCGCAGCGGCCGGTTCAGCCGGATGGCGATATCGCTGATATGGCACAGGGCGTCCCCATCAACGGCTTCCTCGATGGGTGATACCGGGTCTTTGCCGTCCCGCACACATTCCACAAAATTACGCATGTGATGGCGGCTTTTGTAGAGGCGGATTTCATCGTCTTTGATCTTGTCCCGCGCCAGTCCCTCTTTGGAAGCGGTGATATCGTTCCTGTTCACCGCCACCCAGCCTTCCGTGCCTTCAAAGGCGGTACCGTGGCTGTCGGTGAGGCCGTAGCGTTCTACCCATTCCCCGGGCGCGGGCTGGGACCGATAGTCTATTTCAATGCCGCTTTCATATTTCAGGCGCACCTCCCATTTCGTGGCGGTATTACACAGGCCCTCTTTGGGGAAAACACCCGTACCCTCCACGACAACCGGGGTGCGCATGAGGTCGCCCGCGCCCCACAGGGCGATATCCAGGGGATGTATCCCCCACCCCGCGATAAAACCGAGGGCGTAATCCTCGATAAACCACCACCAGGCATTGGAATCACGCTCCTTGGTGTAGGGCTTGAGAGGGGCGGGTCCCAGCCAACGTTCATAATCCAGGTTGGCCGGAACGGGCGCCTCTTCAAGGGGACCGCCGGAGGCGCTTTCCGGTGACCAGACATTGATGGATTTCAACTGGCCGATGCGTCCGTTGCGCACCAATTCGCAGGCCTGCAGAAATTTTTCGTCAGAGCGTTGTTGGGTGCCGAACTGAAACACGGTTTTCTTGGCGCGCACGGCCTCGCGCAGTGCCCGATTCTGTTCCATGCTGACCGAAAGCGGTTTTTCACAATAGACCCCCTTCCCCGCTTTCGTAGCCGCCAGGGAAAGCAGCGCGTGCCAGTGGTCGCAGGAGGCGATGATACAGGCGTCGAGGTCGTCGCGGCCGACCACTTTTTCGTATTCGACGTATGCGGCGCAGTCCTGGTTTTCATAAAAGTCGTTCACCATCTTGCAGGCCCGCTCGCGCCGGTCGGTTTTCACATCGCATACGGCCACCACCTGGGCGCCTTTTTCCTGCAGGACAGTTTCCAGCAGGTAACTCCCCCGGTCCCCCACACCGATGCAACCGACCACCACGCGGTTGCTGGGCGCGGTCGTGCCGCTCAGACCCAAAGCGGACGAAGGAATTATGGCGGGAAATGCCACTGCCGCTGAGGCCGCGGCCAAAGAACGTTTTCCAAATTCTCTGCGAGTAACACGTTCCGGAGTTTTAATCATCATTATTTCCTTCTTATGTAAATTTCTTTATGCGCTGACACAATGAGATTAAGCGTTAATATTCTTGTTTGCCTGAGATTCAAGGTCACTTCCGGAAAAATCTTCATAGTATCTGATGGATTCGGGTTTTAAATACGCTCTCCTACCATCAGGATATTCCACAATTATCCATGAACAGAGAACGAAAGGCAATGGATAGTCGGTGGGATTATGAGATGGAGATATACCTAGAAAACGCACATTATTGAGCATCTTTCCATGACTCAGAAAAATATTGTAATGCCGACCGGTCTGTATATGCAGTCTCACTTCCGGAAGTATTTTTGAAGCTTCCCTGTGTATTTTACGTTGCTTGATCTTATCTGTAATGACTGCCAGAAAAATCAGCGTTACTATAATGATAACTACAGTCACCCAAGCACTCATAGCGTTTCCCTAGTTTTAAGAGGATTATTATCCCTGTGATTTTCAGTTATCATAACTTACCTTGGAGTTATCAAGAAAACAATCGGATACAGCCACAATGCTATTTGTCCCGTATACTCTTTCTCGTCCACAAATAGAGATTCCTGAACCGGTGTTGTCCCCCGTTCGGCACCTCCGCCTGCAGAGCGATGAATCCGGAGGCGGGGCCGGACAGTCCATCGGCCTTCCAGGCGGGTTTACCGTTGATTTCAAGTTCAACGGCGTTTCCCTTGACAGTCAGTTTGAACGCGTTCCAGTCATGTTCCTTAATCAGTCCCTCGCTGACGGCGCCTTCGATGCCTTCCACATTGCCTTCCATGCCTTTGCGCAGGTTGGCCTGGTAACGCGCGGGCCAGGGTTTGCCCTTGGGAACCTCGTCATAGCGGAAGTAAACGCCGCTGTCCCAGTTGTCCTTCGCCAAGGGTTTCCAGTCGAATTCCAGCACAAAATCGGAATATTTGGCCTCGGTCTGTATCAGGCCGTTCCCGTCTTCAATGAGGATGTCCCCATTGTCAGCCCTTGCTTCGCACCCGAGTATGGACCAACCTTCAAGGTTTTTGCCGTTAAATAATGGGATTCGTTCGCACTCCTCAGCCCCGAGCATGGGACTGAGAAGGAGCAGGCCGCCCAAGATACAACGCCACAGAAATTTTGCATTCATTGTTCACACCTTTCCCGGTTATGGATTATGCCTGGATGTCGTTCAGTTCCCAGCCTTTGCGGAAGGCGGGTTTTACATATTCGTTTGCCTTGTCATTGTTGGTAAAACGGAGGTTTGGCCCGTCCCACAGCAGTTTTTCATGGGGGAAGCGCCAGCAGATGGAGCCCAGCAGCAGCCATTCGGTGAAGGGGCCTGCGATGCTGAAGTTGGAACAGGGCGCCTCTCCGCCTTTGCAGCCCTGCAGGAAGTTGTCATAATGTCCGGCAGTAACACGTTTGAGCACCGGCGCGGGCGGTTGGTAGTCCTTCATTTTCGCTACAGGCAGCAGGCTGACGCTCTCGCCCCTTCCCTTGGTGCCGATAAAGCCTTTGGTGCCGACAATGATCTCATTGAAATCCTGCACATCCTCCTGGGTCAGGCCTTCGGGCGGCTGAAAGGTTCCCGCCATAGTCCCTTCGTACCAATAGACCGTTACCGGGGGCATTTTCCCCGAGGGCACATAAGGGTTGGGACGTTCCGGGAATTCCATCCTGCAGGCGTAATGGGGATAGGTGACAGGATTCACCCCTTCCACAGCGACGCATTCGACACTGGTCGGATTGCTCAACTGCAAGGCCCAGTTGGCCGGCCCCAGTTGATGGATACCCCAGTCGCCTATCATCTGGGAGCCATAGTTCTGGAACCCTCGCCAGTTGATCGGGTGTATTTTGGAACTGTACGGTTTTTCTTCGGTTCTTCCCAGCCACAGGTTCCAGTCCAGCGTTTTCGGCACCTCCTCCACGGGCGGCCATTCGGTGATGTCCCGGGCAAATCCGCCGCCGCTGTAGGAATGCACCTCGATAACATCGCCGATGTCCCCGTTCCAGATCATTTCGCAGGCCACCCGGGTCGCCTCGCAGGAATATCCCTGGTTGCCCATCTGGGTGACCACGTTGTATTTCCGGGCTGCCTTGGTCAGAAGCCGGGCCTCCCAGACACTCTGGGTCAGCGGTTTCTGGCAATGTACCGAAAGGCCGCGTTCCATGGCCCACAAGGCCGCAGTGGCGTGCATGTGGTCGGGTATGGTGACGGTGACCGCGTCCAGGTGTTTATACTCTTTGTCCAGCATTTCTCGGAAGTCTTTATACACCCTAGCCTCGGGTAGCATGGCTGCCGTTTTTGCCATTTCATTGTCGTCGACGTCGCAAAGGGCGCCTATGTTCTCACTGCTGACACCCAGCACATCGCCGGAACCCATCATCCCCCCCACCCCGATACAAGCCATGTTCAGTCTATCGCTGGGGGCGGCCTGTCCCGAGGCCGCCAGGACGTGGCGGGGCACAATTGTAAACAGGGAGAAGGCCGTGCTTGCGGCCATAAATTCACGGCGGTTAATTCCTCTCGGAGAGATTTCTTTCTTCATCAAATTTTCCTTCTAAGAGTATCGTAGACTTATACCTTTGCATCAGCGTGCGTAACAACTATATCAAATCAAGGTGTACGCCTGCGTTTTGCACCTTATCAAAAATATTCTATCAGAAAAAACAATAAGTTCTTTGAATTCCGTGGAAACGTTTCCAAATTACCTATGAGATTCATACTCCTGGGAAGTTTGCCGAAATCTTGTAAAGAATGGTACTATTGTTTAGCATTTCCCGAATAAGACGGTTTCGTAGACTGTTTTGTAAAAATGAACGGAATTGCATCGCTTATGACAAACACCGTGCGGGATGATGTCTTACAAGGTTTATTGCTTTTGCATGCAGATGATGATGGACTGAATTTTCGAATATTCACAGCCGGTGAAGGCCTGTTCCTTTGTATGTCACGGTTCTAATATGGTGTTCCCAATCAGGTAGCCTCTTTTGAAAAAATTACGGATTTTTCTTGCAAATATAGGCCTGCGAAGCCCCCTGTACCAATTAACGACTCCGCCCATGGGCTTGCTTTATCTGGCCGCGTATGTGCGCGAGCGTTTCCCCGTTGAAATTCGTGTCGTCAACCAGCGCATGGAAGGTTGTTCCAATGCAGCCCTGGCAAAAATGGCGCTTGATTTCGAGGCGGATGTCGTGGGGCTGGGGTGTATAACGCCCTCGTCCCAAGGGATGCCGATCGTGGCCAGGGCCATACAGGCAGCCTCGCCTGACACCAAAATAATCATCGGTGGACCGCATGTTTCCGCCTTCGGGCCTGTCGTGATGGAGGATATCCCGGCGGATGCCGCCTTCATCGGTGAAGGGGAAATCAGCCTTGCCATGTACCTGGACGCCCTTCTGGGCAATGGAAGTCTGGATGCAATCCCCGGCCTGGCATGGCGAAACGCTTCAGGAGAAATCACCGTCAATCCGGGCAATGTTCCCATTGTTGAAGATCTTGATTCATTGCCCATGCCCGCCTACGATCTGATCGATTTGCCCAAGTATTGGCATGTGCAATCCATCGCCCCCATTCCAAGACGGCGGTATGTTTCCATGGTAACAAGCCGTGGCTGCCCTTACGGGTGCATGTGGTGCCACAATATCTTCGGTCGGGGGTTCCGCGCTCACTCACCGGAACGAGTCGTTGATGAAATAAGGTTATATACGGAACGTTACCATATCAACGATATTGAGTTCCTTGATGATTGCTTTAACCTCAAGCGCAACCGGGTAATTGAAGTTGCCGATTTGCTGCGGAAGAAAGACATCCGTATCAGGATAGCCTTCCCCAATGGCGTTCGGGCAGACCTCCTTGATGAAGAAACCATGGACGCACTGGCGGAGTCCGGAATGTATTTCTGCAGTTTTGCCCTGGAAAGCGCTTCGCCACGCATACAAAAGTTGACCCATAAAAACATGAATCTCGAAAAATTCCTGCATGCGGTGGAACTTGCTGCAGCCAAGCGAATCTTCACCAACGGATTCATGATGCTGGGATTTCCGGAGGAAACGGAAGATGAAATGCGGGCTACCATATATATGGCCACGGAGTCCCGCCTGCATACCGCCTCCTTCTATACCGTGACGCCTTTTCCGGGAACGCCTTTGTATGACTATGCCCTGGAGCACTACCCCGATAAACTCACGGCGGTAAACTACTCCAATATGGATTTCTGCGCCATGCGCGCGAATCTTTCCGCCGTGTCCGATGAAAAACTGTACTACTACCAGCGGAAAGCGAACCGGACCTTCTTTCTGAAACCCGACCGGCTCTACCGGATCCTGCGGGACTATCCGCAGCGGAGTTTGTTGCCTCTGTACCTGCCCATTGTCGCGGATAGAATGTTTAAGGGGCTGTTTCCCTGAAAACTTCTCTTTGCCGGTTCAGGGAACTTCAATTATCCTCTCCAACTCTTCCGTAATATAATGCCGTTCGCTAATGTCCGCCTTATCAGTAAATTTAAGCGCTTTCAGGTAGGCTTGACGGGCTTCTTTCGCGTTGCTGTTCGAGATTTGGAACTGGGCATACTGTATCCAT
>JAAYBJ010000286.1 GCA_012730105.1 Candidatus Hydrogenedentota bacterium | reverse complement strand
CGCCTCTTCCACCGCGGTGAACCGATCGCGAACTTTTCCCGCGGATGCGCCCCGCTGGCGTTCTACGGCGTCGATGTGTTGCCAGTCCTGAAAACTGACACAGGTGATACCCTGTTCTCGCAGGGCACGGAAGAGGGTGTCTTCTTCTTCCAGTTTGATTTCACACAGTTGGCTGCGGTCTTCCATCATGCTTCGTACGGTTGCCAAAGAATCCGGCTTATTGGCGCCAATGGTGCTGTTGGCGCCGCGCGCAATCGCACCGGCGGTGTACAAACCGTGTAAGGGACCGTTGGCGCCTAGAACCCTCCCTTGAAGATTCGGTATGCCGTTGTAATCTGGATCAAAAGGAACGCCCGGCAGCGGTTCCGCGTTTTGCCCGATGCTGGTTATGACCAGACCGCAGGGAATATGCACCGCCTCATTGTCAGCGGTATCAAAAAGAACCCCGGTCACCCGGTCCGTCCCCAGTATGGCTGACGGGGTCATATTAAAATGGAAATGAATGCGTCGCTTCGCGGAACGCGGCCCGCAGGACCTCAGATAGGCTTTTTCAAGGCGCGCACGGGACGGGTCGTCTGCATCCGCGCCCTTTAATTCTTCGATACCAGAAGGCAGGTCAATGGCGCAGCCGGGTATCCTGGCCAGCAATTCCAGTTCCTGGGGCGCGAACCGGACCTCCATGGGGCCCCGGCGTCCGACAATATGGATATCGGTCACCTTGCTTGCAACGAGCCGCTGAAGGGCGCTGCTGGGAATGTCCGTATGTTTTAAAGCTTCCGGTGGCATTGCAAGCATGCGCGCAACATCGATCGCCGCGTTCCCGGTCCCGATGATCACCGCTGAAAGGCAGTCCAGGTTCGGCCGAAGCGTGGCGCAATCCGGCCGCCCATTGTACCAACCGGCGAAAGTAACCGCGCTTTCGCATCCCTGCAGGGATGCGCCCTGTATGGGGAGCGGCCGTGGTGCGGAAGCGCCGGAGGCGATGATGATGCCGTGATAGTAACGCTGCAGCGCGTCCAGGGGAATATCCCGGCCTATGGCAATATTTCCGCAGAAGGAAAAGCCCTGGGAAAGGGCAGTTCTGGTGAACGCGTTTGCGGCGGCGCGTATGTTCGGCTTGTCCGGGGCCACGGCATCGCGCACCAGGCCGAAAGGCCACGGCCAGCGCTCGAACATGGTGATGCTGCAGGGCTTGGCGAGGCGCAATAGATAGTCCGCGCAAAAGAAACCCGCGGGGCCGCTTCCTATGATGGCAACACGCAGCGTTTCGGGCTCTTTTAGCATGGCAGAAGTTATCCCTGTTAAGTGTCGAACCGCCGGCAAGCGTTTAGTACCTCATAGAAAATTTTCTATCAAAAAAGACAAGAAGTTTGGTATGTTGTTCACGCTTCAGCGTGCTAAGTTGTTCACGGCTTTTGTGTTAACCTGCACACTAAAGTGTGAACAACATACTATAAATATTTTCTTTCTGGGGTGTGGGCAAAGCCTACGTTGGTTGACTTCAGGAGAAGTTGTACCGCTTATTTTGGCGGTCGCCTCAGCAACCGTACCACGAGGCCGATGGTGGCGAGCAGGAACCCTAGGACCACGCAGGCCACGCCGCCGAAATAGGCGCCCACCCCCCACTGGCTGCTTCCCACCAGCGCGTTTACAATGACGAAAAGGATGCCGATAAGGGCGAGAAAGAGACCGGTCACCGTCAAGTCGGACTTGCCGCCGGTTTCCACGCGCGCCGGTCTGCCATCAAGCAGTTCCTGCAAGTCCTGAAAGGAATACAGTAGTTCCGGTTTGTCTTCCAACCGTTCCAGCAAAAGCATTTTGACACGGTGCTCAAGCCATACCCGGGTCATTTCACGCAAGATGATATAGACCAGGGTGACAACAGCCACGATCAGGGGTATTGCAAGAATATAGACACGCACAGCGAAACGCCTGTTAAAACGATGCGGGGAAAGGGGCAAAACCCCCGAAGAAGGGGGACGCCGATACCCTTATTTTAATGCTGCAATGGCCGGGCCCTCGGGCGGGCCCGGCCATTCGAAAATCGGTTGACGCGGCCGGGATCAGGCCCAGGTCATGGCCGTCGGTTTTTCAAAAATGACGGTCTGTTTCAGGAAAGAAACCGCCTTGGTAAGGCCTTCCCAGCTGGACATGAGGCTGTCCTCGTGTTCGATGCTGATGGGGCCGTCGTAACCTACCATGCGCAACGTGGAAAAGAAATCGTTCCACCATTTCATGTCATGACCGTAACCGCAGGTGCGGAAAATCCAGGAACGGTTGATTTCATCGCCGTAGGATTTCGCGTCATTGACGCCGTTCACGGCGGCATTGGTCAGATGAACAATCGAATCCTTGGCATGGACGTGATAGATGCATCCCTTGAGCGCTTTCACGCATTCGACCGGTTCCATGCCCTGCCAGAACAGGTGGCTCGGATCGAAATTCGCGCCAAGGTTGTTGCCGCAGGCGCCGCGCAGTTTGAGCAGCGTTTCGGTGTTATACACCACGAAGCCGGGGTGCATTTCAAAGGCGAACTTGACGCCCGCGTCCTTGAGCACCTTGTTCATCTTCGTCCAGTAGGGAATAACTTTTTTGTCCCACTGCCACTCCAGGATTTCAAGAAAATCCGGCGGCCAGGCGCAAGTTACCCAATTGGGCTTTTTGTCCCATGGACCGGAACCCGGGCACCCGGAAAAGCCGTTCACCACGCCCACACCCAGCAGGTTGGCGAGGTTGATGGTTTCCATGGTGACCTTGTGATTTGCTTTGGCGTAGGCATCATCGGGATGGATGGGGTTGCCGTGGCAGCTCAGGGCGCTGATTGACAGGCCTTCGCCCTTGATCATGGCAAGCAGTTCAGTGCGCTTCGGCTTGGATTTCAGCAGTGCTTCACGCTGGCAATGGGGATCGCCCGGATAATTTCCCGCGCCCAGTTCGACGGTCTGCAGCCCGAGCGGGCGGATCAGTTCCAGCACGTCTTTCAGCGGCTTGTCGCTGAACATGGCGGTTAATAAACCCAGTTTCATCGGTCATCTCCTTTAAGGTTGTTGTGATCCCAAACGAACGGGATCAACTTCGGGAACGCTTATACCTTAACCCATTTCTTCGCGGACGCCGCCTTCTCCACCGCTTCCAGTACGGATTGGCATTTGACAGCGTCGGCGAAAGTTGAATATGTTTCTTTTTTGTTGTTCAGGCAGGACAGGAATTCGTAGATCTCGTGCACAAAGAGGTGTTCGTAACCGATAATGTGTCCCGGGGGCCACCAGGCATGTACATAAGGATGACCCGGATCGCAGGCCAGTACCTTGCGGAAGCCCTGCAGGCCTTCCGGGTCGCTGCGGTTGAAATAGT
>JAAYBJ010000035.1 GCA_012730105.1 Candidatus Hydrogenedentota bacterium | reverse complement strand
GTCAATGCCGCGCCGCCCATGCCAGTCATCAAAAAGATCTCGTTTTCATAAAGCGCGATCATGTCGTTCTTGCCGTCGCTGTCGGCGTCCTGGTCCACCAGGCCGGGTATAAAGGCATTCACGATGATGCGCTGGTTTGCGTTGATGGTCACCGCCGCCTCACTGGCCTGTTCGGAAGCGGTATACCCCGCCGCGGCTGTGGCTGTCGTCACGGTGAGACGAACGCCGTCTGTGGCGCATGTGTTTTGAAAAAGGGTCAGGTCCGGGACCATATTCGGGGCATCAAATAACGTGGTAGTGCCCCAGTCGTACACCGGCAGAGGAGTAGAATAGTTGTTGACGACGCTGACACCCATGCTACCCAGCAGCCCGTGGGCCCCGTGGGACAGCAGGTCATAACTTGAAAAGATAATGCGCCCCCCCTGACTTCCATAATAGTTGTATAACGCATCCAGAACCGCATCCGTCAAGATGCTTCCATAGTTCTCTAAAACGATCAGATCCCACTGGCCGGTGCGGATGGCAAACTCGAACATATCTGGGTCCGTTACCACCGTGGTGTCCGTGTATCCCAGGTTGGTCAAGGCCGGTGTGGCAAAATCCGATGAGCCAAGACAGTCATCAAAAAAATAAAGGATACCCGAATCACCTTCCTTGATGATACAGATATCGTCCATAATCCAGGAGTTTGCATTACAACCAAACTCCACGCGCGCAATGTGCCGGCCCATCACACGCACGCGTTGCACCGTCGCGGTCAGGGTAGCCGTTTTCTGGTCAACAAGATAGCCGCCTGTGTCATACGCCTTGAGGGTCAACGTGCCGCCCGGGCCCGAGGCGAAGGCCGCCTCAAAAAAGACAATGGGTTCGTCAAAGCGAACCGTTTCCGGCCCTACCGGGGTACCACCGTCTGATAACGTACTCGAGGCATTGAAAGCCAAGAAATTAGGTGAGGAATGGCCGGTTATAGACCAGGTTGAATCATTGAGTACTGCGCCTCCGTCGTTGCCTCCCGGGCCTTCAAAATTAACGCCCCAGCCCGCGTATTGATCCAGGAGTCGGGTGGTGTCCATAAAAGCGTCCGGGGCCGTGTCATCATCAAAATTGATTTCGATGTCGCAGTCGGTGGGATCGAGTTTTTCCCCGCCCAGGTCGGCTGAAACGGTAGCGGAGACAAGGGCCTCCTCTTTGGGTGCGGCAAAGATGCCTGCCGAGGATTCCACAGGATTTTCTGCCATGGCGCTACTACCAAGCATCAGGGAGACCAGTATCAATACCACGAATCTTTCCGCCCGGTTAAATGTTTTCGCGTACAATTTCATGGGAATACCCTTTCTTGTTTATTTACAGCGCCCACAAGTTCAGTGCTATTTTGCACATGGGATGGCATAGATAACGTAGGATGCGCCTCTTTTCCTATGCATTATCTATATTTATTTTGTGTCAGTTTACTTAAAAAAACAGATAATTGTCAAATACTACTTCATCTTTAATTGCCAATATTGCCAGAACAATAGCGGCAGGGTTATGAAAAAAAATTGAGATGATAAAGCGGTTGACAGGGTTAGAACGGGTGAGGCGTAGATGTTCGTATATGGGCACAGAATCAGCGCGATGTGTTTTTTGACTGGATAAGCGGCTACACTTCGTCCGGGACTTCGCCTGGATGAAGGGACGCCTTCGGTGCAACCAAAATGCAGTATCTCTGTCAAAAAGAAACACATGAAATAAGCCCGTAGCAACGTATTTCTCGTTTCATTATAAACAACCTTAAGCACCGTCATTCCGGTTTTTTCGCGGCCGTTGACCTGCATCGAAGAATGGCACTGGACAAGGCGAAAAAGACCGGAATCCAGAT
>JAAYBJ010000285.1 GCA_012730105.1 Candidatus Hydrogenedentota bacterium | reverse complement strand
TGCCCTGCGAGAACAGGGTATCACCTGTGTCAGTTTTCAGGACTGGCAACACATCGACGCCGTAGAACGCCAGCGGGGCGCATCCGCGGGAAAAGTTCGCGATCGGTTCACCGCGGTGGAAGAGGCGTTAGCGGCGCTTGACAAGGCGGAACAATAGGGGAGAGGCGCTCCTCGCCCGGCGCTATCGAATCGCCTTCACATGCGCATCCAGCGTTTCACCTTCGGCCGTAAGACGTTTTATATATGCGGCCACCGCGTCAACAAAAGTAAACGCCGCTTTCTCCGGCTTTTCTATGCCCGAAAGCAGGGGAGTTGCCTGGGCTACCTTCATGAAACGGGTGTCCCATTCCAATTCCGGCACAATAACCTTGTAGGTCTTGTTCAAATCGAGATTTCCCCGCACTTTCCATGCATCCGCCTCACGATCAAACACCACCTTGCCCTGAAACCCGGCCCATTCCGTCTGGCCGCGTTTTTCAGCGGCAAGCCCTTCCAGATACGCTTGAATCTGAGCGCCGGTGAGTTCCGCCATAAAAAGGGTTTCACCACGCTGCCCGCCCGTACGAAATAGTGCGTTCTGATCTATTTCACCCGCCGACAGGCTGCTGCGCATAATCTGGCCGGTATGGCAAAAAGCGGCATCAGCCTTGCCGTACCATTTAAATGCCTCAGCTGCAACTTTTGCCATGGCATTTGCCTGAACCACGTCATCCGCCCGTCCAACCACTTCCGCGGCGTCGGGAACCACCCGGGCCTCTTCCGCCTTTATCCAGGCAAGCATTTCTTCATCCGGTCGAACCCTGTCATGAGCCATCTCCGCTGCCTGCATCGTGTAATTCGCGATACGGCCTTTTTCCAAGTCGACCGTTACGTCCATGTGAACCACGTAGCGGGCATACTGCCCGGCCATGAGGATAAGCGCGCCCGTTTCCGGGACCACCCGCGGCTCGACAAGAATTTCATGGTTGTGCCCGCCGAAAAAAAGGGCCACCTCCGGCGCGTAAGGCGAAAGCTTCGCCAAATCCCGGGAGCCGATATGCGCGATGACGGCAACCAGATGAACACCCTCGGATTTCAATCGCGCCGCCTCGGCCGCAAGCCGGGCGCCGCATTCGGGCAGGTCAAGAAACGGGCCGCCCTTGAGCACCGTCAGACCGATGATCCCGATTTTTGTGCCCTTGACGTCAAAAATCTTCGAAGCGGAAAAATAGGGTTTCCCCGCCTCATCATAGTAGTTCAGGCACAGGTGGGTCATTCCCGCCAGCCTGGAACATTCCCGCAGATGTTCGAGCCCATATTCAAGGTCGTGATTGCCCACCGCCCCCGCATCATAGCCGATTTTTCCCATCGCCTCATACATGATGCGACTTTGGGTTTTATACGCCACCATATCCCCTTTTTCCATGACGTCTCCGCCGTCCAATACGAGGATATCATCGCGCTGTTGCCGCACCGAAGCGATATAGCCGGCAACATAGGGCAACCCGCCCAGATTATCCGGACCAGGTTTGATGTAATCATGCATATCGCTGGTATAAAGGAAAAGCACGGACCCCGTGTCCGCCCACGCACCCAGACAAAGGCATAGACTGGCAACAAAAAACGTTATGGATTTCTTCAAGATCATTGCACACCTTTCTTTCAGCGGGTATTTCATAGCGGGCACAGATAACTCCTATGATGTAATTGACTAAATGGATAAGCGGACGGTTTCCCCAACACTCAAGTTACCTGTCCCGGCGATCAGCGGTCTTCACGGGATTCGCGGACATTCTCTACATTAACCTCCCCGTAAGAAAGGGGTTCCTCATTCACCTCAGACGGTAACAAGCCCTGCCGGCGCGCCATCTTCATGAAGAGCCTCTGCATCTCGACCAGACCGTTTGGTTTTTCTTCTTTATACGGTACATCGGCGCCGATTTTCAGCAGGGCGTCCACTGCCCGCGCATTATAGGCCGAATTTGTCAATTCAGCGCGGCGAATACGCTCTAGTTCCGGAGCTGCTTTCCGCCATTGCGCCGCATAGGCTTTCCACTGTTCCGGAGTCATTTCAGTCATGGCTTGCACTCGAGTATACGCCTGGCTTCATCCAGAATCTCCGGACGATCTGTTGCCCTGCATAAACTCTCAAGATGCGGGAGGATGTAGAAACGATTCAATCTTTCGCCCTGCCGCACTGCAATTCCTTCCGCGTCCCGCCAATCCTTCTCCCGTGCGGCAAACATTTTCATGATAAACAAGTCGTCTGCGGAACAGGTAGGCAATACCGTTTTTTCATCAAACGAAAACAGGGTTGCGTTCTCAACAATCTCCTCTTCGTAGGGCAGAGCGCCAAGCGAAATATCAAAAGGGATATCGGAAGAGGTCTTGAGCAGCACTACCCGGGTGTCCAGCGCAAAGGAAGCGGTATCTTCAATACGTCCAGGGAAATGGTCCAAAAGTGGTTTTATATAATGTTCTTCATTTCCAAAGCCCGTTATCAAGGTAAAATCCACATCTTGCGTTAGACGCGCTTCGCCCCAGCGTATTACGGCCAGACCGCCAATAACACAAAACTTCCATTGGCGCGCCGTCATAAAATCACATACTTCTCTGGCTGCTTCAAAAAGCGCGTTCATTGTTGTTCTTTTCTTCTGATATCCGGGCTGAAACCGTCTTAATCGCCCGTCCACCGGCGGATTTCAGATGGCAACAAAGTTTGTTCATCGCTGAAATGCAGTATAGTGCTTTACCGTGCGATGGCGCAACATGCTGGTACCGTACAGGATATCCAACCACGGAACACATGGAAATCACGGAGAGAAAGCAAACCCAAATCATGCAATTCGCAGCCATCTTCCTTTTGGGTACTTGTGTGACTGAGTTCTTGGCTTATACAGAGTGGCAGTGAAGGAACATGGAGAGCCCGAAATAACGCCAAATGGGAGGCGAAGCAATACAATATTATTTCACCATCAAATCGTCCGGCTCGACGGGCGGCATGTTTTTCAGATCTTCGGGCAACGCATCGGCGGACCAGCTTTCCAGCGCCAGCACGGCAAGAGGTTTATAGGGGCAATCGAAGGTCACTTTGCCGCCGCTGCGGTCTATCAACACGGATACACCGGCCACCTCCGCGCCCCGCTCTCGCAAATGAGCGACGGACTTGGCGACAGAACCGCCGGTGGTAACAATATCTTCCACGACGAGCACACGTTCGCCCGGCTTCAGGGCAAAGCCGCGTTTGAGGGCCATGCCGCCTTCGCCGTCCTTCTCCGTATAGGCGGCACGGCAGTTCAAGTGTCGCGCGGTTTCATAGGCAAGCACAATGCCGCCTGTGGCGGGACCAATAACGAGGTCAATACCGGCATCCTGAAAGTTTTCAGCCAACGCGCGGCCGAACCGTTCCGTATATTCCGGGTACTGCATGACGCGCGCCGCCTGCAAGAAGTGCCGTCCGTGTCTGCCGCTGGTATAAATGAAATGTCCTTCCAGCAGGGCGCCCGTATCGCGAAAAATCTGTATAACCTGTTCAGGGTTCAAAGCATTAACTCCTTCATGATCAGCGCGGCGGCTTCCGCCGGCTCGGGATGTTTGAGAATGGGACGTCCGACCACAACCATGGATGCGCCCGCCAAGGCCGCTTCCCGGGGCGTCATTACCCGTGCCTGGTCGTCCTTGGAGGCCCAGACTGGACGCACGCCTGGAGTAACAATCAAAGGCCCGTTGCCAAGGGCTTCACGCAACACGCCTATCTCGCGGGGAGAACAGACCACACCGTGCGCGCCCGCCTGAACCGCCTGAACCGCAAGCCTACGCACGGCATCTTCGGTGCTTTCGGGCATGCCGACTTCCTCACGAAGCACCACATCGCTGATACTGGTAAGCACGGTCACTGCCAGAATGCGGGTATCACTGCCTTCCACCGCGTTCCTCGCCGCTTCGATCATGGCCCTGCCGCCGCTCGCGTGAAGCGTCATCAGGCCCGCGCCCAAATCGGCCGCAGCCTTGGCGGCATGCGCCACCGTGTTGGGGATATCATGATATTTCAGGTCAAGGAACACACGTTTGCCGAGCCCCTGCACCTCGCGAACCATGTCCGGGCCGCAACGGGTAAACAACTGCGCGCCAATTTTAAACCATTGACAGGCGCCACAAGCCCCCACGGAGGCAAGAGCTTCGTCACGCGTGTCCATATCTAATACAACGATAAGTTCCGTGGGCATAGGCGGGTTTCCAGAAATGATAGTACCTCGAATATGTGTAACCAACAGTCATCAATACGGCTTATAGGTCCCATAGGCCTTATAGGTCCTATAAAAACAATATGTAGCGCAGATATTGATCCAATCAGGTCAACAGTTTGGAAATTTTCATCATAAAGTCGCCGATACGTCCGCCGTATTCGGGCGATCCGTCATTGATAACCAGCCCCTGTGAAATGGCGGAAACCGTATCGACTGTGTTGGCCAAAACAGGCAGGGCGGCGTCAACGCTGGAGAAACGCATATGCACGAAAGGCTTGCGCCTGGTGTAGATTCCGCGTCCGGCCTTGGTGTTTCCAGCCTTCATTTTCAGATAACAGGCGATATCCGTACCGTCAACGCTCCATTGGTAAATGCGTTCCGGCTGCTTGGAGGTCCAGGCGTGCATGTCGGGGTCGCCCGCCTTGTTCATCTGGCTGAGCGCCGTGGAGACCATGTACAGGGACATTTTTACCTTCAGGTATGCCTTTTCCGGCGTTTTCGGCTTGGCGTTCGGCATGAGGATCTTCATGCCCAGGAGCACCTTGAAGGTCTTGACCAGCAACCCGAAATGTCCGGGAATCCCCCGGAGCAGCGGGGCGAGGCGAGGCAGCACCGGTTTGCCCCGAAACATGTCATTCATGGATTTCAGCGATGGGAAATCAAACAGCAGATCAGGGTTCTCGCGTATGCCCTGTTCCACCGAAAACGCGCCGTTCTCAAACACAAGACAGGCGCCCACCGGTCCTTCCTCGTCCTGTGCCCGGAACTGGACCGTTCCGGAGACATTTTCGAAGGCCTTCTTGACGGCGGGATCATCTTCGAGCATCACTTTGATTACCGGTAGCACCGCGCGTAACACGATTCTGCCGGCTAGTTGTTCATCGGAAAGCGCCATGGATTACACCTCGTCTTCCCAGTCTTCAGCTTCTTCAAATTCCCGGTTCAACAACTCGCGCACCTTGTCCACGATACCGTCGGTATCCACGTGGAACTTATGCATGAGGTCTTCCGGATACCCGTGGGGACTGAATCTGTCAGGCAGGCCGAGTTTTGTGAAGGCACAACCCTTGCCGCTGGCGGCGATGACATCCGCCACGGCGCTGCCCAACCCGTTAATAACATTATGGTCCTCAACTGTAATCAGACGCCGCGTTTCCGCGACGGCTTTCAGAACGGCCTCCTCGTCCAGCGGTTTCAGGGTATGCATGTTCAGCACCCTTGCGCTGATGCCGCTTTCCGCTTTAAGGATGTCCGCGGCCTGGACGGCATGGTAAACGGTCGCGCCCGTGGCGATGATGGCAAGATCTGTGCCAGACCGCATCTCGATGGCCTTACCTACCTCAAATTCATAATCTTCCGCCGTATAGACGCCCGGTTCAAAGCCGCGCCCGATCCGGATGTAGACCGGCCCGTCGATTTCCATGCACTTTTTGACGGCCTGGGCCGTTTCTATGGCGTCCGCCGGCACGATCACCGTCAGGTTGGGGAAGGCCCGGACAATGGCGTAGTCTTCCGTGGCATGGTGGGTGGTGCCCGCCGAACCGAAGGAAATGCCGCCGTGCGTCGCGATGATCTTGACATTCAGATTCTGGTAGCAAATATCCGTGCGCACGAATTCACAGGCCCTCATGGAGGCGAAGGCGGAAAAAGTGGACACGAAGGGGGTAAGCCCGGCCTGGGCGAGACCCGCGGCCACGCCGAACATGTTCTGCTCGGCTATGCCGAAGTTGAAAAAGCGATCCGGGTAGGCGTCGCCGAAAGTACCGATCTTGGTGGACTTGGCCAGGTCGGCGGAAAGCCCCACGATTTCGGGATGGCGGGCCCCCAGGTCTTTAAGCACGATGCCGTAAATCTCGCGCTGCGTCAATTTGTCGGCTTCATAAACCGTCCAGCTGAAAGTGCTATCCGTTTTTGACATGACCGTTATTCTCCAATAGACTGTTTGGCTTTTTCGACCAGTTCGGAGCTCAGGCCGCCGTAATGCCAGTCCGGTTTGTTCTCCATGAAATCGACCCCTTTACCCTTGACCGTGTCGCAAAGGATCATGAAAGGTTTACCCTTCATCCGCAGCGCCTCATCGATAGCCTCTGCCAGCCGGGTCATATCGTGTCCGTCCACCTCGCGCGTTTCAAAGCCAAAGGCGCGCCACTTGTCGGCCAACGGCTCCAGGCTCATCACTTCCTCGGTCGGCCCGTCAATCATCATGTGGTTACGGTCCTGGAATACGATAAGGTTGTCCAATTTGTAATGGGCCGCGGACATCGCCGCCTCCCAAATGGAACCTTCGTTACTTTCACCATCACCGATCACGCAATAGACGCGCCAGTCTTTCTTCAAGACCCGCGCGCCCAGCGCCATGCCCACCGCCTGGGACAAGCCGTGGCCCATCGATCCGGTGGACGTCTCGCATCCCGGGACTTTGTGACAATCCAGGTGCATGCCCAGCATAGAATCGGTTTCATTGAACTTATGCAGGACTTCCCTGTCAAAGAAGCCTCGCTGCGCGAGCACCACGGCATGCCCCACGCCGCCGTGCCCCTTGCTCAGCACGAACCGGTCGCGATCTTCCCAGTCGGGACGGGCGGGATCCAGACGCATATACTTCCAATACAGAAGTGTAAGTATGTCGGTCATACTCAACGAACCGCCAATATGGGCGCCGCCCGACCAGCCTGTCACATCGACAATCTCGCGCCGGATGGACTTTGCCTGTTGCTGCAATTCCTTTAGTTCCTGATCCGTCAGCGGCATAAACGACATCCTCTCTGTTAGCGTAGGCCGGTCCTTTAGAGTCAGAACCCGCTACAAGTCCAGACCTTACCGTTTAAACAAGACTCAACGCAGATTTCTGTTCTTCAGATTTTTCATGTTACTGAGCGCCAAGACCTTCTTTCATCGCCTTGAAGGCCTCATCACAGATATCCAGGGTCCGATTGATATCCTCCTCGGTATGCGCGGTAGACAGGAACCAGTTATGGTGCGAGGTGAAGAAAGCGCCTCGCCGGGTACACTCGCCGCACCAGGCCTGCTGCAGCATCATGTTATCGTCATTGGCAATACGTAAATACGGCATGGAAAGTTCGCCGGACACCTTCATGGTATACCCGTGGCTTGCGGCACAGGAAACGATGCCATCGGTTAATTTCCTGCCTAGTTCACGCATCAGATTGGGACCATCCAGGCGCTGCAATTCCTTGAGGCAGGCCATGGCGGCGGCAAATGAACCCGCACAAAACCAGAAACTGCCGGTGTGAAACACTTTTGAGGCGTTTACCCGCAACGCGTCGACACCCACCAGGGCCGAAAGGGCATATCCGTTGGCAATGGCTTTGGAAAAGGCGATCAGGTCGGGTCGGAATCCGTAACGCTCACAGGAACCGCCCAGGTGCAGCCGGAATCCCGCGCGCACGTCGTCCACAATAACGATGCTGCCATTCTTGTGGAGCATATCCGTCACCTGTTGCCAATACCCCTCGGCCGGGAGTTCGTTGTCGGCGAACACGGGATGATGATAGGGAGTGGCGATAAGCCCGGCAATATCCTTGCCGTGTTCCGCGATGACGGCTTCAAGGGCCTTGAGATCGTTCCAGGGGATGCGAATCACGTGCTGATGATCGTCCTCCATCACCCCGTGATGTCCGGGCGCCTGCATCCAGGGCGCGGTTCCATGATACCCGCCCTTGACGGTAACGATCTTTTTGCGACCCGTGGCAGACCGCGCCACCATGACCGCCATATTCGTCACATCCGCGCCGTTTCGCGCGAAAAAGGCCCAGTCCGCCGTGGGAATCATATCCACCAGCATCTCGGCAAGTTCCACCATGCGCGGAGAAGCAATGCTGTTCGCGTCCGATTCCGCGCGCTGTTTCAAATACGCCTCGTCCACCGCCGGATGGCCATATCCCAGAACCATGGGGCCGTAGGCGCACATATAGTCGATAAATTCGTTCCCGTCGACATCCCAGAACCGGGCCCCGCGCGCCTGTTCAGAAAAGAAAGGATACGCGTCCACCGGCACGCACGGCGCCGGACTGAAATGCCCGTATATGCCGCAGGGAATGACTTTCACAGCACGCTTGAACCAAGCGGTCGAATTTTCATAGGTGTAAGTTTTCAAAAAGGTCACTCCTTCCTTGGCACATCCGGCGCCGCAAGGCGACTGGAAACCTCACGATCCGTAACTCACTGAAGATAGGCCGGAATACGGTCCAGAATCAGATTGGTATTGTCAATTATGGGCACCAAGCCCCTTAATTTCACATCTCCCAGGGCAACCGCCCCGAAATCATCCAGTTTGCCGTTGAACAGGGCGCAAGCGACACCCCTGTCACGAAAGGTCAGGGTGGCTGCAGGCGTGCCATTCTTGCCCCGGCCCGAAACGATGCCGCCCTTGCCGTCATATTGCATCCAAGCATTGGGTCCGTCGGGCAGCACCTGTATCTGCAGCAATCCGGACGGCGTCTGCCTGCCCACTTGTTTCGCCACGGGATCCAAAAGAACCAGTTCGCGCGCCGCGTGAACCGCGGTGGACAAGGTAAGCGCCGTATTGACGCGAACATATTCCGGTTCTTCCAGTAATTCCGGCGTGGGTTTCAGGAAATATTCCAAGCGCTTGGTCACCCGGGAAAACTCGTCTTTCAAAAAACCAAGCCGCTTGAATCCTTTCAAGGGTATGGGGGGGGCCTTTTCATCAAACATGCCGTTTAAATGCTTGTGGGAAAGGAAAAACAGCACCACATCGGATGCTTCCTTAGCGTTTTCCTCATAGGTACAACGCCCGTCTTTGAATTGCAGCCGGGCTGAAATACCCCTTAGAACACGAAAGCGGATGGATATATCCCAAGCCTTGATCATGGCTGCGGTTTCCGGATCCAGATCGGGCAATTCTTCAAGATTTCTCAGCACCGCATTCAAATTCAGCCGTGCTTTCAGTGTGTCATATATCATGGGTTTCCACCTTGCTGTCTTTGAGGAAACAAAGCCTGTCACCGACGTCTTAATCTATACACCGGGGGAACCACAAACAAGAAAATTCACATAGTCGCCACGCTTTGGCATACTCCTTGAAAGCCACGCCCAACAGGCACCCGAAAGCGAAAACGACACGCGTAAAAACATTTTCGGGGTTGTGGACATTGCCCGCGTTAGACTATCAGAAACAGTGTTCTGTTTCAACTTGTCTGAAGCGTGGATTCGTGGATTCAGTTTCTAAGTCAAAAGGAACGCCCTGCGTATATTTCAAACCGTCCCCCCGTGTCCTTTTTAATGGAAAAAGCCGCGGAAAGGCGCCTTGCCTTTCCGCGGCTTCACGAGAACGAAGGGTTGCCGATTGCGGCTATTTTTGCGTCAATCGGGTTTCCGGATGTTCATAATCATTTTTGGCATAATCGCGATACTTCGGCGGGACATCGGTGATGGCATCTTTCGCCAACCACTGCAGTTGGCCTTCCATCAGCAGTTTTGCGACCTTGTTATACTTCTTGTTGAAGTTCTTTTTGGCAGTTTTGAAATTCATCTCGATGCGCCGTTTCGCCTCGCAGCAGAACAGGTCCACCAATTCCTGGGGCGTCTGGTCTCCCGGATTGGTGTTCAACAGGCGTTCGGCATAGGAAAGGGCGGCGGACATAACGAACAGGTCCGTGCCGATATCCACGAAATTGCCCAAGATAACCTGTTCAACTTCGAGCTTCGGCCCGTAAAGCGCCATGGTGTGGAAGATCTTCCTGGCCAGCCGCTTGCAGGTTTTTGACGCATACGCCAGATGCGCCTTATTGACGGAATTTAGTTGTTTGACCCCGAAATTGGTAGAGGCGGGCATATAGGTGCTCGGATACCACTTCACATAGAATTTCAGGGCTTTCATAATGAGCCCGATTTTGCCGCCCTGTCCGGGCTTGGGCTTAATAATCGGCATGGCGAGACTGAAGTGTGTATCGAGCGCTTCACGGGCCATGATCAGGTGCATTACCTCGGACGAGCCCTCGAAAATACGGCCAATACGCATATCGCGCAACGCGATCTCAGCGGCGGTCGGTTTTTCGCCACGCTGGTACAGGGACAACGGATTTTCATAGCCTCGACCGCCACGCACCTGAACATAGTCATCCAGGCACTTCCATACATATTCCGAACAAAAATACTTGGCCGCCGCGGCTTCGAGGCGAATGTCAGCGCCCTTATTGTCCGCGAAGGCACACGTCAACGAAACCATGGCCTGCATCGCGAATAAATGCGAGGTGTAATAGGCGATTTTCCTGGAAATGGATTGATGCTTGCCTACGGACTGCCCCCACTGCACGCGTTCGGTGGTCCACTGTTCCATTTCTTTTATGAACATCTTGAGCGCACCGATACCGGCGGCAGGCAAGCCAAGACGGCCTGTGTTGAGGGTAGTCAAGGCAATTTTCAAGCCCATGCCCGGTTTGCCGATTAAATTCTCCACCGGCACCTTGACGTTCTTGAACGTTATCGCACCATTCGCGATCCCGCGTAACCCCATAAACTGGCAGCGGCGGACACGTTCCACGCCCGGGGAATCCATTTCCACCACGAAAGCGGAAATCTGCGGTATTGGCTTGCCGCTCTTGGAGATCTTATCCGGCGTACGGGCCATTACCACAACCAGCGAAGTCTTGGGATCCATTCCATTGGTGCACCACAACTTGTCACCGTTCAGGATGTAATGGGTGCCATCTTCCGACGGTTCCGCACACGTTACCATTTTGGCGGGATCAGAACCTACATCAGGTTCGGTAAGGGCAAACGCGGAGATTTCACCTTTCGCCAGGCGCGGCAGGAATTTTTTCTTTTGTTCTTCCGTGCCGAAAGTCTTCAGGGGTTCGGGAACGCCAATGCTCTGGTGGGCGGAAAGGTAGGTGACTGTGCTTCCACAATAACTGCCCACCATACCGAGCACGCGCGCATAATTGGAAACGCTAAGACCGAGGCCGCCATATTCCTTGGGGATCTTCATCCCGAAAAGGCCGATTTCAGCCAATTTGTCCAGCGCTTCCCGGCTATATTCACCGTCACGGTCCGTTACATACGGATCCACATACGTTTCGAGGACGTCCTTGACCTTGGCGAGTAATTCATCACCAATGGCCTTGTCCTCGGCAGATTGGATCGGGAAGGGATGCATTAAATCCCAGCCGAAAGTGCCTTTAAACATTTCCGCCGTAAAACTCCGATACTCCCATGTAGCATCACGAGCGTCTTCCGCGAGATCCATTGCGATGTCTTTTGCTTTTGTGTCTTCAGCCATGACCGTTAATCCTCATTTTTTGCTAACCTTGGTTTATTTACCTACCGACAAGTATACAGCATTGTAACGGGTTATTACACCCCAATTCCAATTGTCCACATCATAATGTATCAATCTATGAATTGTCAATAAGAAATTATTCCTTCCGGTTCCGGACGGAAATCCATAAACAGGTAGATTTCTGTCAGACTGGCCGATCGTAAAGTCGCGTAGTACCGGCGTAAGGGTCAAACAGGGTTATTCCCTTCGCGTCGAACAAGGCGGTGACGGGCGCTCCTTTACCATCTTCCAGGTAGGCGTGGTTTCGCCGGGCCACTTCCCGGGCGGCGTGAACGATCAGCACGGATAACCGCGCTTCGGACGCGTCAGGATAGGTTCCGGCGAGTTCTTTTAAGGAAGCATTGAGGAATTTCATCTGGGCGATTTTGGCCATGCATGCTACGACACTGTCCACTCCATATCCGCAGTAGGCGTGTGTGCCGTCTTCCCGGAGGACATTGCGGGTCATATGCACATTCGCAGTACGCATGCCGGTGGCATCACTGACGAAACGGAGGCCCCGATACTGGGTATCGGATTCCACCATACCTTTCGTGCCGAAAAGCCGGCTTTCCTGGTTGACGGGCCCTTCAAAACCGTTCGGCAAAATCCAATTATTATGAAAATCGATGCTCATGCCGTTGTCGAACTGCACCTTGACCTGAACGGCATCAAAGGCATCCATACCATATTCTTCACGCAGTTTTTTCTTTTGTCCCACGGCATGCAACGAAACGGGTTTTACCTTGAAGTTGGCAATAAACAGGTCGGTCCAGTGACAACCGACGTAACTAAAGGGGTCGCTTTTCTCGGCCCAGGAACGGAACACCTGCGTGGACACCTCCAGAGGTTCCTCGAGAAGCGCGGTGCCATACAAAGGATCACCGATTTGTTTGGAAATATGATTGCGTATTTGGAGATGGTCAGGGTCATAGCGCTTGTGCATGTCCACGCCCACAAGGCGCCCGTTTTTTTGTGATGCTTCGAGAATCTCATCCGCCTCGTACGCATCCAGCGCCATGGGTTTTTCCGTGATGACGTGCACGCCTGCCTGCAGCGCCGCCAATATGGGAGGCGTATGCAGATGGTCCGGAGTAGCCACCGCAAGAATATCCAGGCCCGGAAAGTCTTTCAGAATATCCAGCCAGGGAGTTTCTCCGTGATAAACGGCAAAATTCATGCCCTGCGCGCTAAAAGCCTTGCGTTGGGCTTCACATGTCGCTTTTGTGCGCGTGCCCAGCGCGACAAACCGTATGTTGATATCCCCCAACTGTCTGGCCAATGTGTCCAGACCAAGGCGCCCCAACCAGGGGAGCAAACCGTTTTTCTCCAATTGGCAGTACGAGCGCAGGTGTACATCGCCCCCGAACATTCCGGCGCCTACCAACGCGATTGAAATCTCTCTATGCATACCATCGTCCCTCCAGAATACACGCCTATTCAGTCAAAGCTGTCGATCTCGACAAAACGACCACGTCAAAGAAATCCCCACTATGCTAAACACCGATTCACCATACCATAGACACCGCGTCCGGTCCAACTGGACCGAACAAAAGGGGTGCCGTTTATTGCCGCCTCGATCCTGTCACCGGCAATGTAGGCAAAAACCATGAAGAACAACCCATATCCATGATGCCTGCTACTGGCGGGTTCATGTCCCTGCAGTGATGCAGAAATTTTTGCACTCTCTTCCCCTCACAGATTTTTGAAAGCATCACGGGTTGCTGTTATTATCACCAATACAAAATACCAACCTCAAGAGGTAGTAACATGAAGATCCATACGATTCTAACGGCGGTCTGCCTTTTTTTACAGATCGCTTCGTTTGCGGAAACGAAAGTACCCCCCTCCTGGCATGTATATATCGGCACCTACACGGGCGGGGAAAGTGAAGGCATATACCTGTTGGAGATGGATACAACGACCGGCGCACTTACCCCCCGCAACCTCGCCGTAAAAATAGAGAATCCTTCCTTTATTGCCGCGCATCCGGACAAGCCTTACCTGTACAGCGTGGGGCAGGGCACCAGCGCTACCGGCCAACAAGAAGGCCTGGTAAGCGCATTCACCAAAGACTCCCAAGACGGGCGTCTGACCTTACTGAACCAGCAACCCACCACCGGCGCCGGTCCCTGCCACATCATCGTGGACCGTGCAGGACGATACGTTCTTGTCGCCAATTACGGCAGCGGCAGCGTCAATGTCCTGCCTGTCAAGGAGGATGGGACGTTAGAAGGGGTGTGCGACTACAAGCAGCATGCCGGGGCCAGCGTGAATCCGCAGCGTCAGGAAGGACCGCACGCGCACTCGGTAACCCTGGATCCGTCCGGAAGTTTTCTGTTTGCCGCGGACCTGGGCCTGGACAAGATAATGATTTATCGTTATGACGAGGTGTCAGGCTGTCTCGAGGCAAATAACCCTTCCTTTGCGGATTTGCCGCCCGGCGCGGGTCCCCGTCATTTCGCATTCCATCCTTCCGGTAATTTTGCCTATGTGGTCAATGAACTCAACAATACGGTAACCGTTTTTAGCTATGACCCGGCAAAGGGTCGCCTGAACCCCGTCCAGACCCTGGGCACCCTGCCGGACACGTTCACGGGCAATAACACGACTGCGGAAATCCGTGTGCATCCCTCAGGCCGTTTTGTTTATGCCTCAAACCGGGGACATGACAGCATTGCCTGTTTTTCGGTGGAGGAATCAACGGGCAGGCTGAATTGCCTGGGGCAGACTCCTACGGGCGGAAAGGTTCCCCGTAATTTCAACATCAGCCCGGACGGTCGATTCCTCCTGGCGGCAAACCAGGAATCAAGCACTCTTGTCGTATTCCCGATCGATACAAATACCGGCGTCCCGGGGGAGGCCAGCAGTTCGGCTGATGTTCCCGCCCCGGTATGCATCCTGTTCGGCGCCCTGTGATCTTTTCCCGAAGTGCGCCGGGGATTTGCGCTGTTCTTTTGTTTTTGCTATACTAACCTTGTTGAAAGCGTTTATCTTAATCGCACTGCTGGTCGGAGACAGCCGGTGGCCGAAAGGCCTTAATATCCTGCCGAGACCGCGGACGGAGTTTTGAAAAGATTTAAAACCATCCTGCCCGCGCCGTCATCCAGACAGCGTGGGCGTTTTATTTCGCCCCGCGCCCGATAGGCAGATGCACCTGATCGAAAGGAGGTGAATTTTTTTGCCTACTCCGGAAAAAGAACAAATCGTTGCTGAAATCAAAGAGAATATCAGCAGCAGCGACGTGGCCATCATGACCCAGTATGTGGGAATGAACGTTGCCCAGGCGACAGAACTGCGCAAGCAGCTGCGCGAGGCCGGATCAAAGTTCAAGGTTTACAAGAATACCCTCGCCCGGCTGGCCCTGCAGGAGCTCGGTCTTGAATCCGCCGCTGACATGATGGAAGGTCCCACTTCATGGGCCTTCTGCAAGGATCCTGTCGCACCGGCCAAGATTATAAAAGGGTTCTCCAAAGAAGTGGAATTCGTTGTCATGCGCGGCGGCATCCTCACCGGCTCGGTGGTGACCGCGGCCCAGCTGAGCGCTTTGGCCGATTTGCCTTCACGCGAACAGCTGATCGCGCAGGTTGTCGGTACGATTGCCATGCCGCTTCGCAACACGCTCGGTGTGCTTAACGCGCTCCCGCGCAACCTGGTCAACGTACTTGATCAGATTCGTAAACAGAAAGAAGAGGCGCCGGCCGCATAAGCATGGCCAGCGCAGATTATGTAAATCAACCACATCAGCCGGCTATCGGCGCCGGAAAAGAATAAAAGGAATTCAAGAATGTCTGAAAAACTCGATACGATTATCAACAGCATAGCGGACCTCACCGTGCTGGAACTCAGCGAATTGGTTAAAGCCCTCGAAGACAAGTTTGGCGTGACGGCCGCCGCCCCGATGATGATGGGCGCCATGCCGGCAGCAGGCGGTGATGCGGCTGCGGCTGCGGAAGAGCCGACTGAGTTCGACGTCATCCTCAAAGACTTCGGCTCCCAGAAGATTGGCGTCATCAAGATCGTCAAGGACAAGACCGGTCTTGGACTGAAGGAAGCCAAGGAACTGGTAGACAAAGCCCCGTCCACCATAAAAGAAAAAGTCACCAAAGACGAGGCGGATAAACTGCGCGCCGCCCTCGAAGAAGCCGGCGCCACTATCGAAGTCAAAGGCGTATAATACAATCCCGTTGTATGATGAATCACCGTCCCCGGTTCGCCGGGGACGTTTTTTTATTTGTTTGTTCGCCCAAGCCCTCCTTTCGTCTCATGGAGATAGTAAAGCGTCCATTATTTCGCCCGCAGGTAATTTTTTAATTCTGAAGATAGAGGACCCATATTAATCTCCAAAAAACTTCTTGACATTTTGGATGAAATAGTGTATTACAGATATGTCATGGACGGTATCGGTTTCAGGTTTACAGTGCTTAGAACAGACAACTTGCACGTGAAATAACAGGGAGGTAGGTTCATGCGCGCAGTATTCTCGCATAGGG
>JAAYBJ010000284.1 GCA_012730105.1 Candidatus Hydrogenedentota bacterium | reverse complement strand
TCTCCCTCTTGGTCGTGATGGGTCCCGAACGCTGAAGCGAGCCTGTCAAAAACTTTCAGCAACAGTCTTCCCCGCACCTCGGTAGAGGTGCAAGCCATTAGCCGGGATTCTTTGGAGTGCGGCAGCCGCGCTGCCGCTTTGGCGCTCTTGCTTGTAGCGGTATTGAGATCAACAAGCCGTCTGAATTCACTGCTGCAGGGATTGTTGGCGCTGCATACATGAACCTAAAAACGGCAGTTGAATTCTAAAGCGGTTTTCAAACCAAAGGACTTAAAGGACATAAACGACCAAAAGGACAGTAAAATGTTCTCCCGGTTGGTGCGTCCTTTGTTAATAGTTAACGCTGCTTGTCGGCGCGGTGAACGAGTATCCCGTAGCCCAAAATGATTGCCCCGAAGACCAGTGCCGATATCAGCCCGTGTCCCTCCGACACGGTCAAATCGATGTTCAACACAATCGGGATGGCAAGCAGGATTCCCATCAAGGACTCTCCCGCGATCAAGCCGGAACCGAAAAGCAGGCCGGAGTCCTGGCGTCCCGGACTGTTGCCGCTGTCCGCACGCCTGAAGACGCGGTGCAGAAGGCCCCCGAGGAAAATGGGGGTCGCAAGCGACAGCGGGAGATAAATGCCTACAGCCACCGGCATGACGTGGGCGCGGAAGGCGCTGCCCGAACGTTCCAGTATCCAGTCTAGCGCGATCAACAACACGCCAATTCCCGCACCGATAGCAATCATATCCCAGGGCAGCGTGCCCTCGCCGAAAAAGCCGTCCACGAGACTGGCGAAAAGGCCTGCCTGCGGCGCGGCAAGGCTGTCCGGCCCGCTCGTGCCGATGCCGTAGGCGTTATGCAACAGCGTAAGCACCGGCGCAAAGAAACAGCAGGAGAGCACTACGGCGAGGACTTCCACCCATTGCTGCCGCGCGGGCGTTGCGCCGACCAGCCATCCTGTCTTCAGGTCTTGCGCTACGTCGCCTGCCGTGCAGACCGCGCAACACACAACCCCGGCCACGCCCAAGGTGGCCGCGATGGCGGACTCGCCCCGTATACCCAGCGCCAACAGCACGCCCGCCGTGAGCAGCAGTGCGCAGATGGTCATCCCGGAAACCGGTGAATTCGACGAGCCCACCAGACCGACAATGTAGGTGGCCACCGCGACGAAGAGGAACGCCGCAATAACCATCACCACAGTGGCGGCCACTGCCACGCCGAAACTCCCGGTCAAGTAATCGTAAAGAAAGAACGTGCCGAAAACGCTGGGCAGAAACACCAGCAGTAACGCGGTCAGCGGCATGTCCCGTTCCGTGCGGGGCCGTTCCTCGGTCCCGTCCGAACCGGCGCTGCCGCCGATACGGTGAAGCGCAGTCACTCCGGACAAGATGCCGCCGCGGACGCGCCATATGGAATGCAGGCCGCCGACGAGCATCGCGCCCACTCCCATGAAACGCACTTGCGTGGACCAGAGGTTCCAGGCGGCTTCGAGCGGGGCCGCATCGGATTCCCGGCCTCCGAGCATCGGAATCGAAATGACCCACCCGATGACACCGCCCAGGAATATGAGAGACGCAATGGGGAGCCGGACAATGTAGCCCACGGCTACCAGGGCCAGACTCATGTCCGAACCAAAATACAATACAGAGCGGCCCACGCCGACAGCTCCCTCGACCACCGACTTGACCAGGTGCAGTCCCGTCACGAAAAATTTGAACAGGGCGCCAAGGCCAAGTCCGGCAAGTATCAGGCGGATATCTTTCCCCCCTTTCTGGCCGGCTCTTAATACCTCGGAACACGCCACGCCCTCAGGATAGATCAGTTCCGGGCGTTCGACAATCAGGGCACGGCGCAAGGGCACCATGAACACGACGCCAAGCAACCCGCCCAACAAAACGATCAGTGTGGTGGGCCAAAACTTGAACTCCTGCCAGGCGCCAACCAACAAGAGCGCGGGGATCGTGAAGATTGCGCCCGCCGCCAGGCTCTCTCCCGCCGACGCCATCGTCTGCACGATATTGTTCTCAAGAATCGTTCCGCGCCGGAAGATACCGCGCAGGATGGCTGTGCTGATCACCGCGGCGGGAATTGAGGCGCTTACTGTCATCCCTGCCTTCAAGCCCAAATACGTATTCGCCGCGGCCATGAGGACACTGAGAAATCCACCCAGTACCAAGGCAATGATCGTGACCTCCTTGACACTTTTTGCTTGCGGGGAATATAAATCCTGATCGGCGCGCTGGGTCTTCATTGATATTTCATCCTCCCTGACATCCTGCAAACCCCGGCGGAAAGACCTTGTCGAGGACAACCATCCGTCGAACCGTATGCCAACTCTTGGGGTGTTCGCGTAGGGTCAAAATATTCCGCCAAGGTTCAACCCGCCCCATATTAATAGTTTATCGGCTCACAGCCTCTATAAAAAACAAGAAGTGGAACATTGTAAAGACCAAAAATTCCGTCATTGCGAGCGGAGCCAAGCAATCCCAGCATAAAAAAGTCTACTTGCGGATGAGATTGCTTCGCTCCGCTCGCAATGACGTGTGAATGGGTTGCGTGCATAGTCCGCGTTAGATCAAACATAGGTGAAACCTGACGTAAACCTGGCTGCTGTTGTTGCTGGTTCAACTGCAGTATATCAGAAACCAGAAAACTGGGCGGAATTGCTCCAACGCCACCTTCACCTTTCACTTCTTCGAAGAACCCTTCCTTGCTTGTCTCATTTCTTGGACTCTTTTGTCAACACACTTTGCATGTCGATAAGCCGGTTCAAGCCAACATATCTTTGCTTAGGCTGTCATAATAGTGGGGGTAATGTCGTTTTTTCACGCGCTATTTCTTGCCGAAATTGGATAAAGCGGTCTTCGTCAAAAGTAAGATTACGACAGGCACCCAGTTTCCTGACATGAGGCAACGAATCGCCTGCGGATACATTTATCAGGGGGCAATTAGGCAGATTGCACATTCACGCGTTATTGCCCTATACTGAGCCGTAGTCACACAACAATAAAGGGTTGAACCATGAAGCACATGTGTCTTTTTGTTACGCTTCTATCCATCGCTTTAACCGTAACGGCATTTGCGGACCAAGAGCCGATCCGCCTCTTTAACGGGAAAGACCTGACGGGGTGGCATGCCGATGTGCCCGATGCGGACAACAATCCAGACATCACCCCCTCCTTTGTGGTCCGTGATGGGAATCTGGTGAGTATGGGCGATCCCAAGGGCCACCTTATCACCGACACCGTATACGAAAATTATCGGCTGGAGGTTGAATACCGGTTTGCAGGGAAACCTGGAAACTGTGGCGTCCTGGTCCATGCTTCCACACCCCGCGCCCTCTATGATATGTTCCCCAAGTCCCTGGAAGTGCAAATGCAACATAAGAACGCGGGCGACTTCTGGTGTATTGTGGAGGATATCACCGTAGATGACATGGAAAAACGGCGGGGCCCCAAAGAGAATTGGGGCATCACGGAGGGCAAGGAACGCCGCGTTGAAAATCTTACCGATCGCTCGGAAAAGCCCCTGGGCGAATGGAATCGCATGGTAATCGAAGCCCTGGGCGACAAGATCAAGGTGTGGGTCAACAAGGACCTGGTCAATTACGGATACGACTGCACCGCAAGCAAAGGCCAGATCGCGATTCAAGCGGAAGGCAGTGAAGTGGAGTTCCGAAAGGTGCTACTGACGCCCATCACGGAACTAAGCCCTGACGAAAGAAAGGACTGAGTCCCGAACTGCGCTATCTCGGGGAATGCTTTAATCCTAAAAACGGCAGTTGAATTCTGACGCGGTTTTCAAACCAAAGGACTTAAAGGACATAAACGACCAAAAGGACAGTAAAACGTTCTCCCGGTTGCTGCGTCCTTTACGTCCTTTAAGTCCTTTCTTTGGAAAGGTTTTCCCCGCGTCAACAGCCGTTTTTAGGTTAATCCGTACAATAAGATGAAAACCGGAGAAATAACTATGAGTACGACAAAACTATTCCTGGGCATTGGGGCCTTGATACTGGTTGCGGCGACGTCCAAGGCGGAGCAAGTGTCTAACGACGATTTCGTCCCGCTTTTTGACGGCAAGTCGCTTGCCGGGTGGAAGACTACCGGCAACTGGCTGGTGGAAGCGGAGGGCACGGTCACGTTGAAACCTCGACCGGGGGAAGAAGGCTGGCAGCGTTTCGACGCGTACATCATGACCGAGCGTACCTACACGGATTTCATTCTCGATTTGGAATTCAAGATAGAGAAAACCGGTAATTCAGGTGTTTTCCTCCGGGTGGGGGATCCCTTGAATCCGGTGGAAACCGGCATGGAGGTGCAGATTCTCGATACCCATGGCCTCGAAAATCCCGGCCACCATGACTGCGGCGGCCTCATAGGGACTGTCGGGCCGTCAAAAAACATGGCGAAACCTGCGGGGGAATGGAACCGCTACACCATTACCTGTAAGGGACACCACCTGGAAGTCGTGCTCAACGGTGAACAAATCATTGATATTGCCCTTAATCAATCGGCCATGAAAGATCGCCCCTTGGAAGGTCACATCGGCTTTCAGGATGAAGCCAAACGGGTGTGGTACCGCAATGTGCGTATCAAAGAATTGAAAGACTCTTCCGAGAAGGCTGAATAAGACTCTTCGAGGGCAACACACTCGATGACCGAATCCAGAAGAACGGCACGGCGCGTATTTCACGTTTTACAACCAGCAACGCCCGCATCAAGCCCTTTCCTACGCCACACCGGGACACCGGTACTGCACCGGAGATCATGCATGAGAAACGGTCATCGCCACCCTTTGACAGTTCACGCCGCATCTGGTATATTGTGCATGGAGGAAAGAGAAAGAAAGGGAGCGGTCCAAACCATTTGGTTCTGGCCGTTTCTTTCAGTTCGAATATATGGATGGGTTACTGGTACAAACGGAAATCACCATCTTAACTTACCCGAAAAACGGTCCAAGCGATGGGAACAGCCTCATTCCTCGGGACTGGAGAAGAACTGATGAACAGAATACATCTTTCTATTTTCGTCCTTCTCATTCTGGCTTTGCTTCAAGGCTGCACTTGCTTGTTCGACACCGGCGACACCCCGGACTCGGACCGCGAAGTGTTGATGTGTGGGTTGGCGAACTGCCCGACAGAGATGATTCTTTGTGTGTTGGACCCTGCTTGCCGTGAAGCACTCGAATGCAACGCCGCATGTGGTTCAGCGGGCGCACAAGCCGAGCAACAAGCCTGCAACCTGGTCTGTCAACTCGCTCAAGGAGAAGGCAGCGAGATATACAGTGCCTTGGTGCAATGCTTCGCCGAAAATGGTTGCTTACCCACCTTGCCGGAAGGTACGGACGGCCGATGTCTGGTTAGCTGCGAGAACATTCACAACGTGTATGTTCTTGAGAGCCTTGACGAGCTCGAGGGAACATGGCTGGAGGTACGGGGCCTGAACTGTGGTGTTCCCGGGTCGGGCTGGGAGGGCGGCTACGATGCCCTTCCCTGCAGGGCGAGTTCCTGGATCTATAATGCGGAACAGTGGTGGTACCATACGTCCTTCTGTGCTCCCGCGGAAAATGGAAGCTGCAGCGAAGAGGATCCCGTTTACTTGATCGCGGAACCGAGGATAAGCGACCAAATACCGGGCTTGCTGGACGTTATCTACGCCAACCCGCCCCTTCAACCGCAGCAAGAGCGCTGGTACATCCTCTCCAAACCCGATCCGAATTGGATCATGTACAACTATTGCGGATCAACGCCTGCCGGCGCGTACGCCGGGGTAAATGTCATGACCCGCGCCCCCGAAGCGTCCGATGCCGCGATGCCGCCCGAAGTCGCCGCTGCTTTTCGACAAGCGGCCAAAGACTTTAATTTCTCCTATGAGGACATGTGTATCACGGATCAGACTCAATGCCCTCCCGTAACGGCGGAAGAGGATGTGCAGGACTGGGTCGATGGGTTGTGAACGATGGTGAAGCGCGCGCAGCTCCCTCAAGAGCCTTTTCTGCCACAACGCCCCCCGGCCTCACATGCCCCGTACGCAGCTATCACCTATACCCAAGGATATGCCGCTATTGAATCTTGCGTAGGCAAGGCGGGAAGCAGACGAGCATGACACGGAGATTGATGAAGATGGCCGAACTCAGATGAATGAGCATGTATTAGGAAAGCAGACAGGTGATGCGGGCCCCAAAAACTGGACTTGGGAATAAGAGGTTCTATGACAGTAGACTGGTGGCCAGTGAGGAGGACTGCGATGAAGAGAGAACGAAGGCAGCATAGCGCGAAAACGAAAGCGAAGGTGGCTATCGAGGCCATTCGCGGAAGCACGGATGAGTAGCAATCCTTCGTGTGCACCTACATGTGTACCAAATTCGGGCGTACTATCTCATAGAATGTCATTCCGCGGCGCAACAGGTATAATCACGAAAAAAAATTATCAAGAGGGTATTTGATGCATTTCACCCTTTATTTACAGGGGTATAGCATTCATTGGCATACGGTTGCAGAGGATCTCAAGTAAAAAAAATGGCGTCCCCAAGGGGATTTGAACCCCTGTCGCCGCCGTGAAAGGGCGGTGTCCTAGGCCAGGCTAGACGATGGGGACGCAACATAGGCGAGACAGTGCATTGCGATGCCCTGCACTGTTGAAGAAAGTGTAGCAAATAGCATTGGCGCATTTCAACTTTTTACCGCCACTTTTTACCGCCATGGCTGTACACCGTGATAGACCCTGCCCCTGGGTATTCCAATTGTTCCGGAATGCCTTCTGCTGATATGCTAATCGCAAGGAGGATCTATGAAAAAGATTTTCGTAACGTATGTTTTAATGATCACCGTATTGCTGGTGTCCGCCTGTGGGAAACAGGATAACGGGGCGGTTCAACCCGAGACGAAGGCGCCGGAAAAACCGCGCATCGCACTGGTGATGAAATCGTTGGCGAACGAGTTCTTCTTGACCATGGAAGAGGGCGCAAAAGCCCATCAGGCTGCGCATGCTGAGCGTTATGAGCTGTTCGCGGACGGTATTAAGGATGAGCTGGACGTTAACCGTCAGATACAACTGGTGGAGCAGATGCTGAGCCGACGCGTGAACGCAATTGTCATCGCTCCCGCGGATTCCAAGGCGCTCGTGCAAGTTTGTCAGCGCGCCATGGAAGCGGGCGTTGTCGTGATTAACATAGACAACAAGTTTGACGCGGATGTCTTGGCGGAACGGGGTATTCATATTCCCTTTGTCGGGCCCGACAACCGCAAGGGCGCCCGTATGGCGGGCGAGTACTTGGCGAAAAAACTACAACCGGGCGATCCCGTGGCCATCATTGAGGGCGTGCCTTCTGCCTACAACGGCATACAGCGCCTGCAGGGCTTTCGCGAGGCCATGGATGCGGCCGGCATGAACATCGTCGCCTCCCAGGTGGGTGACTGGGAAATGGCCAAGGCGAACCAAGTCGTTTCCGCGCTGATTACGGAACAGCCCGGGCTCAAGGCGCTGCTGTGCGCCAATGACAGCATGGCCCTGGGCGCGGTGGCCGCGTTGCGGTCGGCGGGAAAACTGGGGCAGATTCATGTCATCGGTTTTGACGCCATCACCGCGGCGGTGGAGATGGTGCGCAAGGGTGAACTTTTGGCCACGGTGGCACAGTATGCGGACCAGCTGGCTGTTTACGGCATAGAGGCGGCCCTGCACCTGATTGAAACGGGGGCCGCTCCGGAAGACAAGGAAACGCCCGTGGAACTGGTCAGCGCGGAGACGGTGAAGTAATATGTACGGCCGTTACCTGCTGCGTTCCCTGGTGGATTATATTGGCCTTGCCGCGGTACTGGCCCTGCTGATTGCCGCGTTCGGCTTCGCCACGGACTACTTCTTCACCTGGACCACCTTCCGCACCATCGCCAACCAGATTCCCGATGCGGTGATTCTGGCCACGGGCATGACCTTCGTCCTGATCATCGCCGGCATTGACCTGTCGGTGGGCTCCGTGCTGGCCCTGGGCGGCGCGGTGCTCGGTCTCGCCCTGGTCCGCTGGCAGGCCCCCCTGCCCGTCGCGATTCTGGCCTGTGTGGGCGTAGGTATTCTTTGCGGCGCGGTCAACGGTTTTTTTGTGGTTCGGTGGCAATTGCCGGCCTTTATTGTCACGCTGGGCATGCTGGAGGCGGCCCGGGGCGGCGCCTACCTGGTGACGGGCTCCAAAACCCAATACATCGGGACGGGCATAGAATGGATCAATCGCGGCAACTTCATGGGGCTATCTCTCCCCTTTTTATGTGCCATGCTGGTCGTGCTGGCCGGGCAGTTCCTGCTTTCCTATACGACCGCCGGCAGGAGCATGTACGCCATCGGGGGCAATGAAGAGGCCGCGCGGCTGTCGGGTATCGCCGTCGGCAGGGTGAAACTGCTGGTATATATGATCTGCGGCGGGCTGGCATCGCTGGCCGCTGTGATTCATTGCGCCCGCCTGACCGCCGCCGATCCCAACGCCGGCATCGGGTATGAACTACAGGCCATCGCGGCGGTGGTCATCGGCGGCACCAGCCTGATGGGCGGCCGGGGCAAGGTCATAAACACCCTGTTCGGTGTGATCATCATAGCCGTGCTGGAGAGTGGTCTGGTTCAGATCGGCGCGCAGGAACCCCTGAAGCGGCTCGTGACCGGGGGCATCATTGTGGCTGCGGTTATTATTGACTACTACCGCAGAAAGATTTAAGAGATTGTTTTACCTCCTCCCCCGCTTTCATCCCCCAGGTTGTACAAGCCCGGCCGGATGCGTTAGGATAACAGCACCCTGACAAGGGTATTTCAATCAAAGTATCACTTTGGGCTGTCATACTTTGTGCCGCTCCCTTTCCAAGGAAAACCATCATGCGATTTACCCTGCTATCCGCTCTTTTTTTGAGTGTTTGCGCCTATGCCGAAGACGCGCAGCCCGTCGTGTTTCTGGATGACGGTGACAATACGGGTGTCTTACAGGCCTATGCAGGCACAGAACTGCAGGGATATTTCTCAAAACTGTTCAGTAACCCCATCGTCACGGAAAGTACGCCTGCCGCGGATTTTCACGTTCTCTACGGTAGCCCTGAAAACAACCCCGGAATCCGGGAGGCTCTTGCCGGCGGGACCATAACGCTTCCGGAAGGTCCCCAGGCGGACCAGGGATACGCCCTGAAAAGCGTGGACAAGACAGTGTATATTGCGTCTCCTACGGAACAGGGCGTGTTATACGGCATCTATGCCCTGCTGGAAGCCTATGGCGCCTATTTCCAGATCAGCGGCGAACGCCTGCCTGAGCAGACCCTCTTCCACATAGTGCCCTTAGATATTGTACAGGCGCCCGCTTTCAAATACCGGGGACTTTTGCCCTGGGACAATTTTCTCTGCGGCATGTCCGGGTACAACCTGGAAGATTACCAGTTGCTGATAGACCGGGCAGTACGCATGCGGTTAAATTTCCTGCAGTTTCATTTCTACCCCGGCATGGCCTTTTTCACGGAAACCGTGGACGGGGTTCGTGTGACGCCAACCGCCATCGGTATACCGGTGGATGTGTTTCCCACTGCGGGCGCGGCCGGTGAGGCCGCTTTCGGCGGGGAAGCCGTATTCGGGCCGCGGCCCTATGTGGAAAACGCAGGCAATCCCGCCGCCCAGGCCGATGCCGTGCAGGCCATGATGCGTACCGTTCTCGATCATGCCCATGCCCGGGGCATGCGCACGTGTGTCGGTTTTGAATTAATGGCTCCACCATCGGGGAACGTCCAATGGACGGACAAGCCGGATGGCGGCGCGAACTGCCTGGACCCGCTTCGCCCGGAAAACCTCCAAATCTCACTCCAGCGTTACCGGTCCCTGGTGGATACTTATCCGCAGTCGGACTATTACTGGATGTGGCAGTCCGAAGCCCGGGGCGTGCTGGGCCGTCCCGTGGGCAGCGAGCCGGGCGCCTCGGCCATGCGCGCCGAATACGCGCGCTGGACCCCGCTGGATACCCATGCGGGAGATATCGATTATGCCTATCATTTCCGGGACCTGGTCAACGCATTGACGCCCGAAGAGCGCGCCCGTATCGCCACGGGCGGCTGGTTCGTGCAACACTTGTTTCCGGGCCTTCACCCAGACTTTCCCCCGGAGATACGTTTCGCCTCGCTAAACACCTACGACCCCGAGCAGACCGTGAACGGACACTTGGAATACTACCAGCCGGCGCAGCAAGGGCGGCCTACCTGGATGATTGACTGGTGGGAATTTGACGGGGAACAATGGTTCCCCCAGTGGCGGGTGACCTGGCAGGAACGCATGTACCGCAAGTGTCTGGAACAGGGTGTGGAAGCCGTGACCCTGTTAGGCTGGAAACTGTCCGGCATCGAGCATAATATCCGGTATCTTGCCGAGTTTTGCTGGAGCCCGGAGTTGTCGGCGGATCAGTTCTACGGGGAGTATGTGCGCAGGCTTTACGGGCAGGATGCCGCTTCCCTGAAGGGTATATATCTCGCTTATGATGCCATGGCGCCCCATACGCCGCCCGCCAATCCCTACGATGACCGGCCCATGCTACTGGCGCCCGGATGGGCGGCGGTGGGTTTCCCGGCGTTTCCGGATACCCTCGAGGGACTGAAAACCGAATCCTGGCAGCGTGTTCTGACCCGATCCGGAGAAATCGTGGTTGAGCAGCAGGCGTTGTTGGAAAAGGACCGGGAAGCCATCGCCGCGATCGGTCTGATGATTCCGGGACTGGATGCGCAGGGCCAAAGCTGGGCGGCATTGCTGCTGAATCGTCTGCGTATGCGCGCCCACTACCTCGAATCCATGATGGCGCTGAATCGGGCCTATGGCGTTTTTCAGGAACAGGCCTCGGCGTCCGGATTGACTGAAGGCAGGAGCGCCGCCGCCGGGCAGATACAGCAGGCGGTCGACCTCGCACGGCAGTGCATTGAACTGTATGCCAAGGATGCGCGCAACCGGAATGATCTGGGTGTCGTGGCGCAAATGAACGTACAATATCTTCAGGTGCTACTGCAGTTGCAGGCAACCTTGGCCGTCCCGTCGGAAACACCGCTAAACTGATCCCGGAATACCCGAAACTTTTTAACAATCTCTTGATTTAAAGGTCGTTTCTCCTTGCTTTCGGTGCAAGGGGTGACAACAGGAAATGACGAAATAAATACGCGCTTTCCCCCATTTTCCCTGTTTCCCGTTAAATCGG
Source organism: Candidatus Hydrogenedentota bacterium (assembly GCA_012730105.1). Classification (GTDB taxonomy): domain Bacteria; phylum Hydrogenedentota; class Hydrogenedentia; order Hydrogenedentales; family CAITNO01; genus JAAYBJ01. The sequence continues at coordinate 61,937 of JAAYBJ010000284.1, read as the reverse complement.
AAAATAAATCAAACTTGAGCGTTTCTTCACGTTCATGATATTGTAAGTCTTTCGTGTAAAAGGATTTGTACCTTCCCCGTTTTTATTCCAAGGGCTTCGTATGACACAAGTGACTCCAGGAATACAGGTTTTAATGGAACGTGCCGCGCTGGCGCGGACGGCCATACCCGGTTTTAATATCCCCTATTTTCCCATGATGGAACCCGTGGTCAGGGCGTTGCGTGATACCCGTTGTTTCGGTCTGATCATGGTGGCACGGCTGGAGTGGGTCAAGTTTGCCGCGGGCGGGCCGCGCCCCATATACGAACTGTATCAGCAGGTCAAAGATGAGCGTTTTACGCGGCTGCATCTGGATCACGTCCCCGTCATCGATGAAGACCATCTGCCCGTGGATTACGAGGCCGTCCTCGGCGAGGCTGTCGCGCTGGGTTACGACTCCGTCATGGTGGACGCTTCGCGCCTGCCGTTGGAGGAAAACATCGCCGCGACCCGACGCATTGTGGACATGGCCCATGCCTCCGGTGTGGCGGTGGAAGCGGAATTGGGCGCCGTGATGGGCCATGAGGCCGGTCCGCTCCCGCCCTATGAGGAATTATTCGCCTCCGGTAAAGGATTTACCGATCCGGAAGAAGCGCGGCGCTTTGTGGCGGAAACCGGGGTGGACTGGCTGTCGGTCGCCGTGGGCAGCGTTCATGGAGCGATCGGGGCCTCGGCGCGCCGGGAAAAGAAACTGGAAGCCCGCTTGAGTATCGAGCGGCTGGAAGCGATACGCCAAACAACGGGCATCCCGCTGGTTCTGCACGGCGGCACGGGCATACGTAAAAACTGCGTACTTGACGCGATACGTCATGGAATCGCTAAAATTAATGTTGCAACGGCTATCAGGCAGCCTTACGAGGCCCTGCTGGAAAGTGCCCCTGAAGAGTCGCCCGAGGCCGTTTACAGGGCGACGAGGAAGGTTATCGAAGAAGACTTGGAACTGGTCGGTAGCGTGGACCGCATCAACCCCGGCACCGCTGCGGGCTGAGCCCGTCAGCAAAGGAGAGATCTATGAAACAGGAAAAGAGTTGTTTCGCGTTATTTTTTGGAAACCGTGGTTTCTTCCCCGCTTCACTGCAGGCGGGCGCCCGCCGGGAACTGGCGGCGGAACTCAGGAAGCTGGGCCACAAGGTGCTTATGCTGGATCCCAAGGCCACCCGGCACGGCGCGGTGGAAACGCCGCTCGAGGGTGAGGTATATGCCAATTTCCTTCGCGAGAACGCCGGTAAATTTGACGGCGTCATTTTGAGCCTGCCGAATTTTGGCGATGAAACGGGTGCGGTGGCCGCGTTGAAAGACGCCGGAGTGCCCATTTTTATCCAGGCTTTCCCGGACGAACTTGATAAGATGCGTCCTGAACTGCGCCGTGATTCTTTCTGCGGAAAGTTCTCCATCATGGACGTCTTTTGTCAGTACGGGGTAAAATTTACGATTCTTAAACCCCACACGGTTCACCCGTCCAATCCGCGATTCGCCGAAAACATAGACTATTTTGACCGTATGTGCCGCGTCGTAAAAAAGATGCGTTCCATGACGGTCGGCGCGATTGGCGCGCGCACTACAGCGTTCAAGACCGTGCGTATTGACGAGATCGCGCTGCAACGCCATGGAATTACCATGGAAACGCTTGACATGTCCGATGTATTCGCGCGAATGAACGCCCTCAAAATGTCGGACAAGGCGGTTGTCAAGAAAGCGAAGGTCCTGCAGAATTACAGCAACTGGGGAAACACGCCGAAAAGCGCCTTTGAGACCATTACCCGCCTCGGGGTGGTGCTGGACAGCCTGGTGGAAGAAATGCGGCTGGATGCCATGGCCGTGCGCTGCTGGATAGAAATGCAGCAGCAATATGGTATTTCCTGCTGTGTGCTGCTCAGCGAAATGAACAATCGCAAAATCCCGGTCGCCTGCGAGGTGGACATGGGCAGCGCCATTTCAATGCATGCACTGCGCAGCGCTTCCGGTGAAGTGGCGTCCTGTCTTGACTGGAACAACAATTACGGCAATGAAGAAAACAAGTGCATCCTGTTTCATTGTGGTCCGGTGCCCCAGGACATGATGACGGGCATAGGCGATATTTGTGAACACGCCATCCTGGCCAACACGGTAGGTAAAGGCTGTTCCTACGGCTGTAACGTAGGCCGCATAAAACCCGGCGCCTTCACGTTCGGCAACTTGATCACGGACGAGGGAAAACTGAAGTTCTACCTGGGCGAAGGCCGGTTCACGGATGATCCGATTCCCGCGGACTTTTTCGGTTGCGGCGGCGTCGCGGAATTCCCGGATATGCAGCAGACCCTGATGACCGTCGGTATGGCCGGACACCGTCATCATACCGCCGTAACGCCCGGTCACGTCATGGCGCCCGTGAAAGAAGCCTTTGAGAAGTACTTGGGCTATGATGTTACCCCGGTATAAAAAAGGCGTTGACGCGAATCCTGCAACAAGCCTTTAAATCCGCCGCCCCTGAAGGGTACAATAGGGGCCCGCATTTTGTTGACAAGCCCTTGTGATAAAGAAAAAATCCCCGCCGCAAAAACGGCGGGGAACTATGCGCCCCGATAGTTCAGTGGATAGAACGAGCGCCTCCTAAGCGCTAAACACAGGTTCGATTCCTGTTCGGGGCGCCATTTCTATAATGCACCGTGGAATCCGCTCCCTCCCCTATTCTTCGCTTTCTTCCTCGAACTCATCTTCGAGATCGAGCTGTTCCGCGGCTGCGGAGCCGTTTTGCGAAGACAAGTCGGACTCGCTTACCTCGGTGGGCGCGGATTCGGTGGCGTCTTGTTCCTTCTTGTCACCCAATGCGCGTGCCACGGCACTGACTACGGCGTCGGGCTGGGGTTTCATTATTTTGACGCCCTGAGTGTTTCGCCCGATTGTGCTGATCCCGGCGACGCCAGTGCGGATCACCGTGCCGTCCGTGCCGACCAGCACGATTTCATCGTCATCGTCCACGGTCAACATGGACACAACGTTCCCGTTGCGTTCGCTGGTTTTGATGTTGATAATACCCTGGCCGCCACGGTGCTGCAACCGGTATTCTCCCACCTGAGTGCGTTTCCCGAAGCCATTTTCCGTCACGCTCAACACCGTCTTGTCGTCCTCGGCCAGCGAGACGCCCACCACATAGTCGTCAGGCTGAAGCCGGATGCCGATTACGCCCCGGGCGGTGCGCCCCATGGGCCTCACATCTGATTCAGGAAAGCGTATAGCCAATCCCTCATGAGTGGCGATCAAAATATTGTCCTTCCCGGTAGTGATGAGCGTATCCCACAACATATCGCCGTCATCAAGGTCAATGGCGATAATGCCGGCCGCGCGGGGATTGCTGAACGCTTTAAGCGTCGTTTTCTTGATGATCCCCTTGCGCGTGACCATGCAGATAAACAGCCCTTCTTCGTTCAGATCGCGCACGGGCAGAAGGGCGGTTACGGTTTCATCCTGGGAAAGATTCAGCAAATTCACGATCGCCCGTCCCCGCGCGGTGCGGCCGGCCTTGGGAAGATCATACACCTTGCGCCAGTAGAGCCTGCCCAGGTTGGTAAAAAAAAGCATATACTGGTGTGCGGAGGCTATAAAAAGATCGCGAACGAAATCGTCTTCCTTGGTGTCCATGCCGGTGACGCCTTTGCCGCCCCGCCGCTGTTTGCGGTAGGTGGATACGGGAAGGCGCTTGATGTACCCCTGGTTGGATACGGTTACCACCATATTCTCATCGGCGATGAGGTCTTCCACGTGGAATTCCCCGAGTTCATCAAGGATTTCTGTGCGGCGGGCATCGCCATAATCTTCCTTCACCTTTTCCACTTCCTTGCGCACTTCAGCAAGTATTGTTTTGTCACTGGAAAGGATGTGGCGCAGCCGTTCGATCTCCTGGATGAGGTCGCGGTATTCCTGCTCGAGTTCGGAACGTTCCAGGCCGGTCAGGCGGCGCAGGCGCATGGCAAGAATGGCGTTGGCCTGTGGTTCCGAAAAGTCAAAGCGCTTCATCAGGCGGTGCTGCGCGTCTTCCGAGTCCGCTGATTCGCGGATGATCTTGATTACCTCGTCAATATTATCGATGGCCTTCAGCAGGCCTTCAACGATGTGCGCGCGTTCTTCGGCCTTGGTGAGATCGAAGCGGGTGCGCCGTTCAATAATTTCAGCCCGGTGCTGAACATAGTAGTAGAGCAACTCACGCAGGTTTAGCACGCGCGGCGTGTTATTGACCAAGGCAAGCATGATGATGCTTGCCGTTGCCTGCAATTGGGTGTGCTTATATAATTGGTTCAGCACGACTTCCGGTTCTTCGCCTTTCCGCAGTTCAATGACAACGCGCATGCCGTCTTTGTCGGATTCATCACGCAGGTCGGTAATGCCTTCGACGGTCTTGTTTTGAACCAGTTCGACGATATTTTCGATGAGCCGTGTTTTATTGACCTGGTACGGAATTTCCTGGATGATCAGGCGTTCCTTGCCGCTGTCTTTTCTGGTTTCAACGGCAACTTTCGCGCGCACGGTGACGCGTCCGCGGCCCGTAGCATAGGCTTCAACGATGCCGGCACGTCCGCAGATGATGCCGCCTGTGGGGAAATCCGGCCCGTGTATAAAGCGCATCAGATCTTTGGGTTTCGCTTCGGGATTGTCAATCAGGTGTATCAGGCCGTTACATACTTCCGTGAGGTTATGGGGCGGGCAACTGGTCGCCATGCCCACCGCGATGCCGTAGGAACCATTCACAAGCAGGTTGGGTATAGCAGCCGGAAGCACGGAGGGTTCCAGTTCGCGGCCGTCATAGTTGGGAACCATGTTCACCGTTTGTTTTTCGATGTCGTTCAGCATCAGCGCCGTGATGCCTTCCATGCGCGATTCGGTGTACCGCATGGCTGCCGCACTGTCACCGTCTATGGAGCCGAAGTTGCCCTGGCCGTCCACGAGCGGATAACGCATATTCCAGTCCTGGGCGAGCCGGACCAGCGTATCATAGATGGAGGAGTCGCCATGAGGATGGTATTTGCCCATCGTATCGCCCACGATGGCCGCCGATTTCCGGTAGGGTCGTCCCTTGGAGAGGTTCAGATTGTGCATGGCGTACAAAACACGCCGGTGCACCGGTTTGAGCCCATCGCGCACATCGGGAAGCGCGCGGCTAACAATTACACTCATTGAGTAATCGAGGAAGGAATTTTTCATTTCCTGCTCGATCGCTATAGGTTTTATCCGTTCGGGAGCATCCATGGCAGAGATCAACTTTCTATAGTTACCGTATTCATTTCGAGCGTTTTTAGCGCTCAGTCCTAAATATCAAGATTCTGGACTTCCGCTGCATGTTTCTCGATAAAATCCTTCCGGGGTTCCACCAGATCGCCCATCAGCATGGTGAATATATCGTCCGCGACGGCTTCGTCTTCGGCCTTCACCTCGAGCAATACGCGGTTTTGCGGGTCCATGGTCGTTTCCAGCAACTGGTCCGGATTCATTTCACCCAAGCCTTTGTAGCGTTGCACAAACAGACCCTTACGCCCGCTCTCCAATAGAAAGTCTTTCAGGCTAAGCAGTTCGTCTGTCTGGAACAGGGGCGTCTTGGCATCCGTATTGCTTTGATACACCGCGTAAGGCGCCTGGCCGGCCGCGGCAAGGGGTTCATTATGTCCCAGCAGCACGGAAAATTCATGGCTCTTCAGAAAGGCGAGATCGACCTGGTTCTTCTTGCGAATAATTATAGGTTTCGCCTTGCCATTACCATTACCGTTGGTGTTGCCGTTTTCTTTCTCGTCCAGTTCGCTTTGTTTTTCCAGGGTATTAATGATTTCAGCCTTGTCTCCGAAGAGGGACACGAGATCGCTATAGCTCAATGCCGCCGGATTGATGTATTTTTCTCTGGGCAGTGCGAGGCACTTGACCAATGCCTCCCTGTCGATTCCGTAAACACGTAAGGCGCGGTGTATCATGCGTTCACGGTCTTGGGCGGCGCGGATGGCGCGCACGATCTGGCCCATATCCAGCGGGGCGCTTTTGCCATTGGTTTTCGAGTGGACCACCAGCGAATCCAGCGCGAGCTCATAAAGGAAGTCTTCGTATTCGATTTCAGTATTCACATAGCGGGATTTTTTGCCTTTGCGAATCTGGTAAAGTGGCGGTTGGGCGATGAACAAATGCCCGCGGCGGATCAGTTCCGGCATCTGGCGGAAGAAAAAAGTCAACAGCAACGTGCGTATATGAGCGCCATCGACGTCAGCATCGGTCATGATGATTACCTTATGATAACGCAATTTGGCGGGGTCGAAATCATCCTTGCCAAAGCCGACGCCGATGCAGGTGATAAGCGAACAGATTTCCTTGTTGCTTAACATTTTGTCTTCACGGGCCTTTTCAACATTCAATACCTTGCCGCGGAGAGGCAATATCGCCTGAAACCGGCGGTCCCTCCCCTGCTTGGCGGAACCGCCCGCGCTGTCGCCCTCAACAATAAAAAGTTCACAGAGCGCTGGATCGCGTTCTGAGCAGTCCGCCAGCTTAGCCGCCTGACCGAGGCTGTCCATGGCGCCTTTTCTGCGGGTAAGATCCCGGGCTTTTCGGGCGGCCTCGCGCGCACGGGCCGCTTCCAGGGTCTTGTTGATGAGGCGATTGGCGACAGAGGGGTTTTCTTCAAAATAGGTCTGAAGCCCTTCGTATACCAGGGAATTGACAATCCCCTGCACATCGCTGTTCCCGAGCTTCATTTTGGTCTGCCCCTCGAATTGAGGGTTGCGGAGGCGGACGGAAATAATCGCGGTCAGGCCTTCGCGGGTGTCATCCCCGGAAATGGCCGCATTGCCTTTTTTAAACATGTTGTTCTTGCGCGCGTAATCATTCAGGCTTTTGGTCAGGGCCGCGCGAAAACCGCTCAAATGGGTGCCGCCTTCGTGGGTGTTGATATTATTGGCGAAACTGGAAACCGCTTCACTGTAAACATTTGTATACTGCAAGGCCACCTCGACCTCAACATCTTCCTTGGCCAATTCCATATAGATCGGCGTTCGGTGCAGGGGTTCTTTGTTGCGGTTCAGGTATTTTACATATTCGATGATGCCGCCTTTATACTGCATCACCTCCGGCTCTTTGTCGTTGCGCTCGTCCTCGAAAATAATCTTGATGCCCTTGTTTAAAAAGGCCAGTTCGCGCAGACGGGCCAGCAGGGTTTCCGCGTTGTAGGTGGTATCTTCGAAAATATCGCTGTCTGGTAGAAAAGTTACCTTTGTGCCGGAGGCCTTGGTGCGACCTCGTTTTTCGAGAGGTCCCTTGGGTTTGCCCCGTTCAAAGGCCATGAAATGGACAAAACCATCCCGTTTCACTTCCACTTCAAGCCATTTTGACAGGGCGTTGACGCATGAAACCCCGACGCCATGCAACCCACCGGACACCTTGTAACTGTCACTGTCAAATTTACCGCCTGCGTGCAGCACCGTGAGGGCCACTTCAAGGGCCGTCTTCTTCTTATACTTGGGATCCGGACTAAAACCAACGGGAATACCACGCCCGTTGTCTTCCACGGAAATACTGTTGTCTATGTGGACGGTCACGGTAATTTGGCTACAGAATCCCGCCAGCGCTTCGTCGATACTATTGTCCACGACCTCGTAAACCAGGTGATGCAGACCGCGGGTGGAAGTGTCGCCGATATACATGGCGGGACGTTTGCGTACCGCCTCCAGTCCTTCCAAAACCCGAATGGATCCGGCACCGTATTCATTTGTTGCCATGATAAATTTCCTCGTAAATTCCACTGCTCCAAGAGCACAATTTCGAATAGGTTAAGTATATCAAAAATTTGATTTTAAAGCAACCTGAAAACCCTATATTTTGAGGAATTTTTTTTCTCGGCCACAGTATATTGTATATAAAACAAAAATTTTCAGAACGGCTGTTTGACAGAAAAAAGGGCCAAAAAATAGTATTGCAAATCTGGGGTGCGGTGGTGTATATTCATACCGGGTATGGGTATAACAACGCATTGGAAAATAGCATGACAAAAGACATGGAAGTTACAAAAGATAACGTGCTCTTGCGGCTTGGAAAAGTTGAAGGCCAGGTGCGGGGTATTAAGAAAATGGTCGAGAACGGGCGTAAGTGCACCGATGTGTTGCGGCAACTCGCCGCCACGGACGCGGCGATCCGCGCTGTGGCCAAAATTATTGTCACCCAGCACATGGACTGCTGTCTTGAAGAGGGCATGGATAATGAGGAGGATAGAAAGCGGGTGCTCAAGGAAGTTTTGGAGGCTTTCGGGCGTTTTGGATAACAACCACAGTGAAAACAAAGATCAAATGTAAATAAAAACAAGGAGAACGGTATGGCTAAGACGATTGTGATTGTGGGCGGTGTGGCGGGCGGCATGAGCTGTGCGGCGCGCATCAAGCGGCTTGATGAATCCTTGGAAGTGATTGTTTATGAAAAGGGCGAGGCGGTTTCCTTTGCGAACTGTGGTATGCCCTACTATGTGGGCGGTGTTATTGAAGATCGTGCCAATATGATCGTGCAAAGCGCGGAGACCCTGCGCGCGCGATATGGGCTAGATATTCGGACGGGCCATGAAGTGCGGCGTATTGATATCGCGAATAAAATGGTAGAAGTCATCAACCTAAAAGACGGCCAAACATCTCGTCAATCCTATGACGTACTGGTGCTTGCACCGGGCGCTGCGCCGATACGCCCCGATATCCCGGGTATTAACGGGCCTGCCGTGTACACCCTGAACAGTCTAAACGATATGGATCGCCTTAAAGACAAGGTGGATGCTGTCGAGAAAGCCTGTGTCATCGGCGCCGGATTTATCGGCCTTGAACTGGCCGAAAACCTCCGAAAACGCGGCGTGAAAGTTGCTCTGGTCGAAATGTTGGATCAAGTCTTGCCCCCCTTGGACCGGGAGATGACTTCCACCCTTCTCCAGGAACTGCAACTCAACGGGGTTGAAGTGCGCCTGAATGCGTCTGTTGTCTCCATCGACGAAAAACTGGTGGCCTTGAATGACGGATCCAGCATATCTGCGGATATGGTTTGCCTGTGCGCCGGGGTGGCCCCCCGCTCTGAACTTGCCCGCGAGGCCGGACTTGAACTCGGCCCACGTGGCCATATCAGGGTAAATGATCGGATGCGGACCAGCGATGCGAATATCTATGCGGTGGGTGACGCCGTACAGGTCAGGGATCTTATCACGGGAGAGGACGCTGCTGTGCCGCTGGCTGGGCCGGTCAATCGGCAGGCGAGAATTGCGGCGGATAACATTTGTGGGAGGCCCGCTTCGTATCCGGGAGTTCTGGGCACCTCCATTGTTAAGGTGTTTAACCAGGTCGCTGCATGTACCGGGTGGAGTGAAAAACGCCTCAAGAAGGCAGGACGACCTTATTTTCGTGTCTACATCCATCCCATGCAGCACGCCAAATACTATCCAGGGGCGGTTCCCGTTTCCTTAAAGGGCTTGTTCAGTCCTGAAGGGCTCCTGCTCGGGGCTCAGGTTGTCGGGCCGGAAGGCGTCAATGATGCTATTGATGTCTTGGCTGTGGCCGTAAGCCAGAAGATGAACGCCGAGGCGCTGGAACACCTGGAACTGGCTTATTCACCACAGTATAATTCCGCGAAAAGCGGCATCAACATGCTTGGTTTTACCGCGCACAACATGATTAAAGGCGACGCGTTGACAGTAGAGGCGGACGATGCTGAGCGGGATATTTTCTGGCTGGATGTGCGTATGCCGGATGAGACGGAGTGTGGTGTTATTTCCGGGGCGACTATTATTCCACTCGAGGAATTGCGCAAGCGGCACGCCGAACTGCCCCGAGACCGCAAGATTGGCGTGTATTGCGCGGTAGGGCTGCGAGGCTATATCGCTTACCGCCAGTTGAAGCAGGCCGGATTTGATGTGGTCAACCTGAATGGCGGCTATCGTACCTGGTCCTGGTTTAATGGCGGGGGCACCGGTGGCGCAGGAACTGCTTGCGTGGACAACTCCAAGCGTGAACCTTCTGCCTCGGCACCTGAGGCATCGCCGCCGGAGGGCGCCGTAACGACGCAAAAGCTGGACGTGTGCGGCCTGCAGTGTCCCGGTCCTCTTTCCAGGGTAAAACAAAGCATGAGCAGAATGAACGCCGGAGATGTTCTGGAGGTGACGGCCACGGATGTGGGATTCATCGCGGATATTCCCGCTTGGTGCACAAGCACTGGAAATACCCTGCTTGAAGCGAGACCTGATGGTGGCCGTTATGTCGCGCGCATACGCCGGGGATTGGCAGCGACAGTCCCCGCTCCTCAAGGGCTTGTTCCGGCAGTCCCTCCAACCGGCAGGAAATCAAAAACCATTGTCTGCTTCAGCGACGACCTGGATCGCGTCATGGCGACCTTTGTCATTGCGAACGGAGCGGCCGCCATGGACAGTGATGTAACCATCTTTTTCACCTTTTGGGGAATCAACGTGTTGCGCAAGGCGCAGCCGCCGCGGGTGTCCAAGGGACTGCTTGACCGGATGTTCGGTATGATGATGCCCAAAGGCCCCGGCAAGTTGCGCCTTTCAAAAATGAACATGGCCGGGGTAGGTTCCATGATGATGCGGTATGTCATGAAAACCAAGAATGTAATGGCTCCCGAGGAACTGGTCGCGGCCGCCCGTGCCGCCGGCATACGGCTGGTTGTATGTTCCATGAGCATGGATGTTATGGGCATCAAAAAAGAAGAACTCATCGACGGTATTGAAATCGGTGGTGTGGGCGCCTACCTGGGACGCGCTGAGCAGGCGGATATGAATCTCTTTATCTGAATCATAACGACACCGGCCGGGAAATTTGGCTTTCTTTTCCCGCAGCTAAGGATGTATGCTTCAGCGAGATGGCGCCTGTCGCGTTTCTAAAGACCCTAGGTTTTGTTTATCATATAAGCGCCCGTATTTCTTTGAGTTCTCTCGTCCGCTTACCCGGTAAGAGCATAATGACAATAGTATCTTCCCACAACTCCACATCTCTGGACGTGTCCGGCCGCGATATGCGCGCCATTCTCGAGAAGGCGCGCGACGGATTGGTCAGGCGCGTTGAACAAGCCGTCGTGCCTCGCGAACGTTGCCTGCGTGTGGAGGAGGGCATTCCGCCCCTGTCCTTCTTGGACTGGCTGGAAGCGCAATGCCATCCCTCGCGGTATTATTGGCGGGATCGTTCGCAACGCACGGAAATGGCAGGTATCGGCGAAGCCCATATCATTGCGCCTGAAGGGAATGCCTTTGTCGATGCCGCGCTGCGCCGGATTCGTGAAAGCCTTTCCGAACAATCGCGCTCCGCCCGGTATTATGGAGGATTTCGCTTCCATTTCCACGCCGAAAATGGCCGCCTGTGGAGGAACTTCAAAACATGCCGCTTCGTGGCGCCATTGGTGGAACTTTTCCGGAACGGGAATGTCTGCCATCTTGCCTGTACGCTGAAAGGTGAGGAAGGCAGGCGCGAGGCGCTGGCACTACTGAAACAACTGCGTTTTGACATGCCCCCCTCCCCCGCTTCGCTACCGCGATTCCAGGAACGATCTGACTTACCCGACCGTGCCGCGTGGTGTGCTCTTGTTAATCAGGCCCTTGCGGACATGGCGACTTCCGACTTGGAAAAGGTGGTTCTGGCCAGGGAGACCACGTTTCAGGGGGACAGCCCTGTGAACCCGGTTTCATTGGCACAAGCCTTGGCGCGATGCACCCGAAATGTTTACCTGTTCTGTTTCCAGCCGGGGCATGGCCGTGCATTTCTCGGGGCTTCCCCGGAGCGCTTGTACAGCCGCAGTGGTATCTTCCTTCAGAGCGAAGCCTTGGCGGGCACGCGACGCCGGGACACCGTTCCCGATGAGGACCTGGCCCTTGAAAGGACACTGTTCGCTGATGAAAAGGAACGGCGGGAGCATGAAATCGTTGTTGAAACCATAAAAAGCGCGCTGGCCCCCTTCTGTTCACGACTTTCGGTCCCGTCCACACCTGATATTGTCAAACTGAATTATTGCCAGCATTTGATTACACCGATGGAAGGTGCGTTGCAGCCCGGCGTTGAGGATGAAGAATTACTGACCGCGCTGCATCCAACGCCCGCTGTTGGCGGAAAACCCGCCGCTGCCGCCATGCGCTGGATACTCGAAAAGGAACCTTTTGAACGGGGTATTTACGCGTCTCCTGTGGGATGGGTTGGGACTGAAGACGCCGAGTTTTGTGTCGGCATACGCAGCGGGCTTGTTCTTGATACTTCCCTTATCTTATATGCCGGTGCGGGAATCGTTCCCGGGTCCGACCCGGAGGAAGAATGGCAGGAGTTGGACGCGAAGATGGCGCAATTTACGCGCATTATCATCAAGGATGGTGCCCATGGAAACGCCTAACCTGAATTATCTCTGGGCGGGCCTTATCGTCGAGGAATTGACCAGAAACGGCGTTCGCCATTTTATAATTGCGCCGGGTTCACGGAGCGCCCCGCTTGCGGTGGCCGCCTTTCAAAATCGTAACGCTTCCGCCTTGATTCATTTTGATGAACGGGGCGCCGCCTACTTCGCGTTGGGGTGTGCACGGGCGGGAAGTCCGGCGGCCGTCATATGCACCTCCGGCACTGCCGTGGCCAACTGCTGGCCTGCGGTTGCTGAAGCATGCCAATCGGCTTTGCCCCTCGTAATTCTGAGCGCCGACAGGCCGCCTGAGCTCCAGGCATGCGGCGCCAACCAAACCGTGCACCAGGAGGGAATATTCACCTCTTTTGTAAGAGGACAACTCAACCTTCCCTGCCCCGATGAACACATACCGGTCGAATCTCTGCTGGCGAAAGTGGACGATGTGCTTGCAAAAGGGCTCCGAAGCCCGGGAGGTCCCATACATATCAACTGTATGTATCGGGAACCGTTAGCGCCAGTGCCTGTAAAAAAAACGTGGCCACGGGGCTATCTTGCCGGGCTGAAGGAATGGAAGGCGGGCGTTCGGCCCTTTACCGTATGGGAGAGGCCGGAAAGGCTTCTTTCCTCCGTGCAGCGCGCCAGCTTGGCGACCACCCTCTCTTCAGCCCGACGCGGCTTAATTCTTGCGGGCCGGCTTCTCACCGCCCGGGAACAGGAATCCGCTGTTCAAGTCGCCAATAAACTTGGGTGGCCCGTATTCGCGGACATTACCTCCGGTTGTCGTCGCAAAGACAGATGTCCAGCGGTAATTCGATATTACGATCTGTTATTGCGTTCGGATAAATTCCGCTCGCAATGCAGGCCGGATGTCGTGCTGCATCTTGGCGATACCTTTGTTTCCAAGGGCCTGCAGGATCATCTGCGCACATTGAATCCCGCATATATCCATGTTTCGCCAAGACAAGAACACCGCGGTCTCGTGAATCATGTCTCCCGCCATTATGAAAGCGACATGGGAGAACTGATTGCCCAGCTGGAGGTTGCGGATATTCATCGGGGAGGCGGGTCGTTTCTTGAAGGGCTCCAGGCGGCCGATGCCGTGGTGGAACAGGTCCTGGAACGATTTTTTGCAAAGAATCGTGATTTGTCTGAACTGCTGATAGCGCGGATGGTGGATGACAACCTTGATGGTGCCGGGTTCTTGATGATGGGAAACAGCATGCCTGTTCGTGATATGGACATGCTCGGTAAAAACTGTTCTTCGGACATTATTCATGCCAATCGGGGTGTCAGTGGCATTGACGGGAATATCGCCACCGCCGCTGGAATGGGGTGGTCCGCCCAATCTGGTGTGGTGGCGATTCTGGGGGATATGGCGGCGCTTCATGACATAAATTCCCTGGCCTTGCTATCGAAAGCGCCAAAGCCTGTTATCCTTGTGATTATTAACAACAGGGGCGGCGGCATTTTTTCCTTTCTACCCATTGCTGCCTATAAGGAGGTGCTTGACGCGTGCTTTTCAAGTTCTCATGACTATGATTTTCGGCAAGCTGCCGCCATGTTTAAGATTGATTATGAACAGGTAACGACCGGGGACCGGTTTCAAAAGGCGTTGAGGTTCGGCCTCTCACAGAAGAGGTCCAGGATTATTGAGGTGGCCGTAAACAGGGAAGCCAATATACAGGCCCATCAAAATTGTTACAGCGATGTCTGCAAACGGTTAGATGATGTTTTGTAAGGTTGTAAATAAGAACTGCTTTGGGGACAGGAGGCTTTTCTCTTTAAAATAGATTTCGGTTATACACTGATGAACGTCGATAAACGTGTCAAGAAAAGGAAGTATTGGTGGTGAACGTCAATTTGCAAACGTTGTATGCGTCGGGCAGGCCCGTGATTTCGTTTGAACTGTTTCCGCCCAAAACGGAGGAAGGCAGGCGAAGTCTTTTTGAACATTTGCGTGAATTGGTAAATTGCAGGCCGGCGTATATTACATGCACCTATGGCGCCGGTGGCGGTACGCGCGAGCGAACCTTGGATATATTATCCCAGATACATGGGCAATACCCCGGCATACCACTGGCTTCCCACCTTACCTGTGTGGGAAGCACCCGGGATGAATTGGTCCAATATATAAAAAACGCATTGGCGTTGGGAATTAATCACATTGTCGCTTTGCGCGGTGATCCGCCGCGGGATGCGACCGCATTTACTCCTGTTCCGGGAGGATTGAGCCATGCCAATGAGTTGGTCTGCCTGATACGCGATGAATTTCCTGAACTGGGCATCGCTGTTGCAGGATATCCGGAAACCCATCCCGAGGCTCCCTCTTCGGCGGTTGATCTTGATAACCTGAAACGTAAGGTGGACGCGGGCGCGGATGTCATTGTTACCCAATTGTTCTTTGAAAACAGCGACTATTTCAGGTTTCGGGACCGTTGTGTCGAAATCGGCATCGATGTGCCGATAATTCCAGGCATTTTGCCCGTAACCAACCTGACCCAAATACAGCGGCTTACCCGTATGTGCGGTACCCGTCTCAGTCCGAAATTACTGCGCCGTTTGGAGGTGCATAACGATGATGATGAGGGCCAATATGCGGTGGGAGTGTACTACGCCGCCCGCCAGGCGGAAGAATTGATCGCCCAGGGAGCGCCCGGCATCCATTTTTATGTTCTGAACAAATCGCGGGCGACAGCGCAAATCTGCCGTTCCCTGGCCTTGTTTACCCCCATCGAATAAGCGCTTTCAGACGAAAAAGGGATTGTAGGTTTTCTCGACATATACCGTGCTTGAAGGACCGTGGCCTGTATGGATCAGGTAGTCATCGGGAAGGGTGAATATATGTTGCCGTATCTTTCCGGTTTCCAGGTCGCGGTCTTGTTCATTCGCAACCCCGCCGATGCTGCCGGCAAAAAGCGCGTCGCCCGTAAATACCATTCCGGGCAATACCAGTCCCAGAGACGTTGGTGTATGACCGGGTAACTCCACCACCCTGCCCTCAATTGAGCCGCAGATTATTTTGTCATTCAGGCGAACCACACTGGTTTTTATTCCGGCCACTTGCGCCTGCCCCGCATACAGTTCAACCCCATATCTTCTTACAATTTCACTCGCCCCGTTTGTATGGTCATAATGATCATGCGTAATAAACAGGGCCTCGAGGGAAAGACCATGTTTTTTCAGAAACAGGTCAAGGCGCGGGTCACCGCAGGCGGCATCCACAAGGAGCGCCTTTTTACTCGCCGGGCATGCCACCAGAAACATATTGGCCTCGTTTACATCGGTTAAAAAATGCGCGAAAATCATCTTTTAACCCCTTCCAGAATGGCATTCTCAAAATTTGCCTGCCCCTGAATACCGCGCATGTCGGCATTGCGAAGATTTGCCCGGCGAAAAATCGCCCGTTCAAGAGAAGCGTTTTGGAATACGGCTTGTACGAAGCATCCGTTTCCGGGTCGGGAATAATAAAGATCCGCCTCCGTGAAATCGGCATGATCTGCCCGTACCCCAACCAGGTTGGCACGTTTCAGGTTCGCGCGAATAAGTTTCGCCCTGACCAGATTCGCGCCGCCTAGAATCGCGAGTTCGATATCGGCACCGGTCAGATCGGCGTTTTCAAAGATTGCGCCGGTCAAACGCGCTCCCTTCAAGCACGCGTTGCATAGTTTCGCATTTGAAAAATTGGCGCCGCACAAATTAGCCCCGGATAAATCCATACCGCTAAGATCCCGGCCGGAATAATCACCGTCAGGGTGAAGGGCGCCCCCACTTTCCTCAAAACACAGGACTGTTACATCAGGATTGATTTCCGCCATTTTCACGAAAGCCCTTTTTCGCGCTACCGCGCATCAGCGCGTGGTAATACACTCAAAGGATGTCCCTGTCGCTTAACTTCTCTTCCAGCCAGTCACCGTAAAACGCCATTTCCTTGACACCACGCTTGATTAGTGCCGGTGTGGCATCCTCTTTGAGAATATTATTAATGATTGCCAATTGTTCCTCGTCATCAAACGTCAATATCGAGAATGCGGCATGTGTCAATTTCGCATTGGCCTTAAGGGCCCAGGAAAGCATTTCAGGGGAAGCCTCCCCGCAGAGCGTAAATAGTCGGATGATTTTTTTGCTTTCTGTTGATTTGTTGGGCATGATGTAGACACGATGGCTTCGGCCCTCCTCTAATTTTACGGTGACTACGAATCCGGTCTTATAGGTGTCCACAGTGCGATGGCCATGTCTTTCGCAGGCAAGCGCCAGTTCCCGGAGCGTATACTGTTTTTGCGTTTTGCCGGGGGTTTCGAGCAGAACATGAAGCGGTTGCAGGCTGCGCTCTACTTCCATCTGGACATCCATGTCTTCTTCCTGCTGATGGTTCAGCAGTTCCGTTACAAGGCGATGGGCGTACTTGCCCAAGGTTTCCACGGCATCGCGTCGCGTTGCCCACCCGGCGGTTTTGTCATTCAGTTCCTGAATCAACTCTTGAATTGATTTAGCCATTGGAAAAGTCCTTTTTTATCCTTGTGCGGGCTTCTCGGTGTTCCGAAAGACAACGTTTCTGCAAGTTTATGCAACGCTAAGAGATAGATCTACAATGCTTTGCTCCTTGACGTTTTGCATGATCGTACCAATAGTGTATCATACTTTTTCTGTAGCATTTCACGTTTCTTGAATTTTTTAACATTCTACCCTCATGAAAGGCGCATGTGCGCCCTCTTATCTTTTTCGCGAAACGGTTACGCGCGGGGAGAACAATCAGAACGGAAATCGGATTAATACTGTTGTAAGGGTTAATCATGCCAGATCTTTTCTGTGTAAGTAAAAATTCAGCCTGCCCGGTGAGGACTGCCATACAAATTCAATATAATGCGGCGGCGACGGGATTTGACTGGCCCGACATTTATGGTGTCCTGGATAAGGTAAGGGAGGAGTTGGAAGAACTCGAGTCGGCTGTTCGTGAAGATAATGTTGTTCACGCCGGAGAGGAACTAGGCGACCTGCTTTTTGCGGCCTTCAGCGTGGCGCGTTTCTTGGGTGTTGACCCGATAGAATCCCTTGATAAAACCACGTCCCGTTTTCAAAAACGCCTTGAATGTGTAAGGAAAATAGCGAGCCAGGAGGGCGTGTCTTTGGAAAGTTGCTCCACAGAGAGATTGGACGCGTATTGGGAACGCGCCAAAAAGCTTATGCAGCAATAACTTGCAGAATGCCTTGACAAGCATCATGGAGTTGGTGCAAACTCATACTATAAAAGTTTTGTGTGTTCGGTGTTGCCGTCCGGGGCGGGGCTGATTTTCTGGCGTTTTTGACGCCTCGGGCGAAAGATATTTTGAACGCTTTATTCCCCGTGGATCGGGATGGGAGTACCGCCATCAGGCGGGAATTAAACGGTTTGTTCTCTCTGGAATTCTGTTTATTTGCTGGGTATTGGTGTTTCATTCGCCTTTTTTATAAATTTTTTTGAATGAAGGGTGGTTTATTCATGAATGAACTGATGCAGACTGGAAATGCAAAAGTTAATGGAATACATGATAATCTCTGGGATCGGGCACAAATACATTTACGCGATACACTTGATGAATACAGCTACAAAAACTGGTTCCTGCAAACATCGTATGATGGGTATCACGAAGGGGTGATTACGGTCCGTGTGCCCAGCACTTTTTTTGCGAATTGGCTTGAAGACCACTATCAGGAAGCCGTACTGGAAGCGTTGAGGCGTGAAGAGCCCGCGCTCAAAACCGTCAAGTATATGCCCTATGCCGAGTCCGGTTCCCCCGCTTCTGAGAAAAAAAACAGTAGATCAGTTCCGTCGGTTTCGTCTACTCCGTCTCGACAACACGCGGGCAGAACAAAACAGAGTTATCCGGGGTTTAACCCGAAGTACACGTTTGATCGCTTTGTGATCGGCAACGGGAACCGCTTCGCGCACGCGGCCGCGAAAGCGGTTGTCCAATCCCCTGGACGCGCGTATAATCCCCTGTTTTTATACGGGGGCACCGGGCTGGGGAAAACCCATTTGATGCAGGCCGTGGGCCAATGGTTGCTTGCGGCGGATCCGAGTTCCAAGGTCGTTTTCCTTTCTTCCGAAGCGTTTACGAATGAGCTGATCCAGAGCATCGCCGAAAAGGACACCCAGCGTTTCCGTGCGAAATACAGACGCGTGGATATGCTCCTTATCGATGATATACATTTCATCTCCGGCAAGGAGGCGACGCAGGAAGAGTTCTTTCACACCTTTAATGCGCTGTTTGACGCACACAAACAGATTGTGATCTCCAGTGACCGCAGTCCCAAGGAGATCGAGGGTATTGAACAGCGTTTGGTGTCGCGGTTCGAGTGGGGACTCGTCACGGATATCCAGCCTCCGGATTTGGAGACGCGCATCGCCATTTTGCAAAACAAGGCGAAGATGGACAATATCAATGTTCCCTCAGAGGTGCTGCGGTATATCGCAACCTATATCACCACGAATATCAGGGAACTCGAAGGCGCGTTGATTACCGTATACGCGTACAGTAAATTGACCGAGCAAAAGATTACGCTGGCCATGGTGGAAAATGTGTTGCGGGATCTTATCGGCAGCGAAAAGATCAGGCCCATTACCGTGGAACAGATACAACGCGCCGTGGCGGAACACTTTGACGTGCGTATTGCGGATTTGCGCGGGAAAAGCCGCAAACAACAGGTGGTCTACCCGCGGCAACTGGCGATGTATCTCTGCAAGACCCTGGTCCCGGGGCTGTCCCTGAGCGATGTGGGCGAACACTTTGGCGGGCGGGACCATACGACTGTGCTGTATGCCTGTGACAAAATGTCTCACCATGCGGAAAACGATCGGGCGGCACGCCAGAGAATCGATCAACTCACCAAGATGATACGTTCATAGAAACACGTTTTCCGCCTGAGACGAAGTTCACGCCGGGAAAGTGCGGGCCCCCCCATTGCGTCCAGTGTAGGGAGGGATTGGTAAACGACAGTTTGTTTGTTACCACCCGTAGTGTGAAACGCGGGGAAGCGCTTTGCCGGTTCTCTGAAGTTCGCGGAGTTCACGGTAACTGATCAATTCAATCCCCTGTTCACGAATCCAAGTCATAGTAGCCGGATCGCTGAAGAACTCCGTGTCGGCCACCCTCCGTTGTGTGGAACCGGTTGTGGCATGCATTTCCGGCGCATCCACGGCGCAATGGATATACATTTCGCTTACCTTGCCTTTTTCAATATTGCTGATGCGATCTTTGAACCAGGCTTCAGTCCCTTCAATAGAGTCCGGGTCGCCCATGTACAGCACTTCCGGGCCCAGGACGTTGAGTTCTTTAGCAAGGTCAAGCAGGTGTTCCTGTCCAAGGGCGAGCAGCATATCCCTGCCCGGAAGGCGGCAGGGCAGATCGTAAGAATCGGCTATGCGGATATAACGTTCATGATATACGGCATCGTATTGCATCGCCCCCATGTGGGAATCAATATGGGTTACATCGATGCCCGCCGCCAACATTTTGTCAATCTGGGCCCGCACTTCCTTTTCCGCTTCATCCAGGCTGGATGTGGCGTAAATATCGAAGACCTCTCCGTGGAAGTAGCCTTTGTCCGTGCAGAGGCTCGGAACCGCGGAACACCCGAGCACAGGGCCCCATTTGTACCGCCCCCATTCGCTGGTGAGCGTTGTGTGTACGCCCAGATTGGCCTTGGGATTTTTTCTGGCCATATCCGCCGCCTCTTCAAACCAGGGACAGCATACCATGATGGTGGAAGAGGTCAGGGCACCGTTCTTTAGCGCTTTCAGCGTACCTTCATTCGTGGCATGATTCATGCCAAAATCGTCGCCGTTGACAATAAGCACCCTCGCGTCCGGGGCGAAACCCAGACGTTCCACAAGTGACTTCTCGGTCGCGGCTGTTTTGGTTTCTTCGGCTGTTGTAAACAAAGCACCGAACAACATACACAAGGCGAATATAACGACGAAACGCATTTTCATTACTCCCTATCGTAGTACTGGAACAAACTTTGAATGCTTAAGGCCCTTAAGATACCTGCCTCAAATTCCGACGGAGAAAGGGCGAAAGCATCAATCCAGAGCCGCTAAATGGTCAAAAATACACTTGGCCAGCAAATTTTTATCAATGTTTTCCAAGTGTTCAGCAACTTGATTTTGCGTCAGAATATACGCATCTCCCCGGTCCGAGCCAACGGCACAGGAATCACCGCCGATAACATTGGCGATAATCATGTCCAGTTGTTTCCGGCTCAGTTTTTCTTCGGCATTCTTAAGAATATCGCCTGTTTCTGCGGCAAATCCCACGACCCGTTGATTCGGCGTTTTGCGGGCGGCAACTGAGGCGATGATATCGCGATTCGGCCGCAAACGAAGAAGCAAGTCTTTTTCCTGCCGTTTGATCTTTTCCGGTGTGACTGTTTCCGGCGTGTAGTCCGCGACAGCGGCGGCGCCGATGATAATGTCATAACTGTCCATACGCAGCATTACCGATTCGTACATTTCTTCCGCTGTTTGTACAGAAATAACTTGAGCGCCATGGGGCGGGGAAACCGCTGCGGGTCCGGTGACCACGCAGACTTCCGCGCCGCGGCGAAGCGCTTCAAGGGCAAGCGCCCTTCCCATTTTCCCTGAAGAACAATTGCCCAGGTAACGCATGGGATCAATGGGTTCGTGATTTGGACCGCTGTTGATCAAGACGCGTTTACCGGCGTAATCTTTCTGTTGGCTTGCTGCAATCAGGGCCGCATCAAGAATATCCGAAATTTCAGCCATGCGCCCGGGGCCTTCCGAGCCGCAGGCCAGTCTTCCCGATGCCGGCCCCACAAACAAGGCGCCCCGTTCCCGCAAGATTCTGATATTCTCCTGCGTTGCGGCATGAGTATACATGTTGGTATTCATGGCAGGGGCGAAAAGAACGGGCGCCCGTGTCGCCAGCAAGGTGGTGCTGATCCAATCATCGGCAAGGCCGTTTGCGGCTTTGGCGATGATGTTGGCTGTGGCCGGCGCTATCAGACAGAGATGAACGCGTTGGGCAACGGCAATGTGGCTGATTTCCGGATTGGCGGCAGGAACAAAAAGATCCGTTATGGCCCGGGTGCCGGTAAGGGCTTCAAAAGTGGCGGGCTGCACAATCTGTCTTGCGGAAGCCGTAAGCGCGCATATCACTTCAGCCCCCTGCTCCCGAAGCTTGGAAGCCAAGTCACATGCCTTGTATGCCGCGATGGAGCCGCACACCCCCAAAAGAACGGATTTTTCGGCAAAAGGCATCATTTAAAACTAGTCTTCGTACTCTGCAAAGGTTTCTTCTTCTTCCCCGGCGGTAATATAAGACAACTTGCCTCCAAGTACTTCTTCCAGCGCCTTTATCGTGGGTTTTTGAGAGCGCAAAGCGGAACCGAAACCACGCGGTTCGTTTTTGGCCAAATGTATGGCTCTGGCGGAGGACACGATTACAAGCCGGTAGAGGCTGTCGAATTTTTCTTTAAAATCATCTACGCAATAGGGTGAAGGCATGAAAATACTCCTGTTCTTTACCGTGAACCCGCGCTTGGCGGACAATCCGTCTTTTCGGATGGAATTCGATGGGCGGTAGTATAGCACAAAAGCGTTTATTAACCGAATTTCCCGCCCCGATCGCTTCAGGACGCTTGGGGGGATGTTTGGAAAAGTGCGACCAGTTGTGTCGCGGCGTTTTCGACGTCATCATTCACGATGATATGGTCAAATTCAGATTGTGCCTCCATCTCCCGTGTAGCGTTTGCCAGACGCAGGCGAATATCTTCCTCCTCGTTGGTACCCCGGGAAATGAGACGGCTTTTGAGTTCCTCCAGGCTTGGCGGCACAATAAATATGGAAACCATGTCCGGATACAGGCTTCTAATGCTTTGCATGCCTTGCACATCAAGTTCCAGGACAATGGTGCCGCTCTGCCCGATATGGCGCTCTATTTCCGACTTGAAGGTACCATAAAACTGGCCGTGCACTTCCGCCCATTCAGCGAAAGCGTTTCGTGCGATCGCTTTTCTAAATTCTTCCCGCGAAAGAAAATAATAATCCACACCGTCTTTTTCGCCTGGCCGTGGCTGACGGGTTGTCGCGGATACTGTTACGGCCAAGTCGGGCAGACGTTTTCTGGCGATTGACAACAGGGTACTTTTCCCCGCTCCTGAAGGTGCGGATACCACAAAGACAAGACCTCTTCCCATGACTTCTCCCGGCTACTCGAGGTTTTGGACTTGTTCCCGAATTTTTTCAATTTCGGTTTTGATTTCTATGGTATCCCGGCTGACTTCCACATCACGCAGTTTGGAACCCAGTGTGTTGGCTTCACGCTGCATTTCCTGCACCAGGAAATTAAGGTCCCGTCCCACGGGACCTTCGGAGGCGAGAATATCGTGGGCGTGCGCGATATGCGCCCTGAACCGCACAAGTTCCTCTGTGACATCCATACGGTCGGCCATCATGGCCACCTCCATGGACAGCCGTTCTTCTTTTACCCCCACCTCCGCATTTATATCCGCTATACGCTGCCGGAGTTTTTCCTCGTACAGGGTGAGCAGTTCCGGGGCGCGTTTTTCCACCCTGCACACCAGGGAATCCAGGCTGCGCAGGTGTTCCGCGATGGCAGCCAGGAGCGCGGCGCCTTCTTTTGCGCGGACTTCATTGAGTTGAAGCAGCGCGGTTCTGATCGCGGCACTCAGTTGTTCCTTGACCTTTTCCAGGTCGACTTCTTCTTCCATCGGGGTAATCACGCCGTCCAGGGCGATCAATGTGTCCAGGGACATAGAATCCGTGGAACGCATAAGATGCATCAGTTCGCGGGCCGCTTCAATATACGCGCCGGCCCGTTCCACATCCAGCCGGACGGGAGGGGCTATTCCGAGACTTCTGCCATGCCGCACACAGATATAGACCTTGCCCCGTGAGATCAATGTCTTGACAATGTCGCGCAAGGCGGGTTCCAGAATCGACCATTGGCTGGGCAGTCGCAAACTCAGATCGAGAAAGCGATGGTTTACACTGCTGATCTCGATTACCGCCGTTTCCCCCGAGATTTCCGTTTCCTGCCGGGCGAATCCTGTCATGCTGAAAGCCATAGCAAATACATCCTGATGCGTTGGTACACAAAGGTCGTGTATATATCCTGATTACAATAAGGCCACTATTTCAGAGTATATAACACCACTTCGTAAGGCAACAACATGGCGACACGGCGTGTGTGGTAAAATAAACCTGTTTCCCGGGAAACAGCCGTCGATAGAACAGACGGAAGCCCAATCTATTGCATCGTGGCAATTTCGGGGTGTTATCATATATGCTTAATTGCTTTCGGTGGTTTCCCTGCAGCAAGCAGCGGATTCGGGGATGGGGAAACGTTACCTGCGCTTTAATGCTGAAGGAATAACATGAATAAAGTTTTAAAACGCGGGGAGAATGATTTCTATTTTCCCTGCGGGCTTTCTCTGAACATGGACGCCCGTGTCTTGTATGACGCGGACGCCCTTGTCGCACGGGCATCAGTTGATCCCGCGGCAAGCAGGATGCAGTATGCGAGGTTGTTGTCTGACGCCTTTAACAAGAGGGTGTCGGATGACGCGAAAGCGACGGAAACGATACGTTCAGGTGAACTGCTGGCTTTAATGCTGCTTCATGAGGCCTATCGGCATTTGCTGGCCTTGTATACCAGAATCAGTTTTCCGGGGATCCTGGGGCAGGGTCTCTCCCATGTTTGCGCAACGTTGGGCAAAAAGAAAGCAGACGAGGTGTTGGCATCCTTCGTCGCGTACTATCCTCCGCGGCCCGTGCTTGAGAATACGGTGTCAGCCCGTCAATTTCTGGATGGAACCAGTAATGATCATTCTCACACGGACTACGCGCTCTGGGAACTATTTATTTTGAGGGTGGCCCACGAAAACCCTGCGTTAAAGCGATTTCTCCCCCTGTACGATGACACGGCATTGCAGGCAAAAACGCCCTTGTATTGTTTTGTCGGCGAGTTCGAATCCTGGCTGAACACGCAGCCCCCTTCCCCACATACACAACAGACGTTGTTTGAAACCCTCAGGGAGCCCATACGCAGGTGCCCGGATTCGCTGGAAGGGCAACTGGAATACCTGATTAACCGATGGCGCCATCTGTTGCCGGCGGATATTGTCGAACGCTGGTTCATCGCACGCGGAGTAATGCAGGAAGAAACCTTCTTTCGGGGGTGGGGTCCCGGCCCGGTTTCCGCGTATTCCTTCAGCGAAGCGGATTACGCGGAGCCGGAAGCCTTTTCCCGCGATGAGGACTGGATGCCTAATGTGGTCTTGCTGGCCAAACTAGCCTATGTATGGCTTGACCAATTGTCGAAAAAATACGGGCGACATCTTGCCTTTCTGAGCGACATCCCCGATGCGGAACTGGATCAACTCGCGCATTGGGGTATTAACGCCCTGTGGCTCATCGGTGTCTGGGAACGGTCTTCGGCATCGCAGGAGATTAAGCGGCGCATGGGCAATGCGGAGGCGGCCGCTTCCGCCTATAGTTTGTACGACTATTCGATATCAGAAGACTTGGGGGGAGAAGCGGCCTTGCAGGATCTCGCCCATCGTGCCGGGCTCCGGGGAATTCGCCTGGCCGGCGACATGGTGCCCAACCATATGGGCATCTATTCAAAATGGATGATTGAACATCCTGAACGCTTCCTGCAACTGGAGCAGCCCCCGTTCCCCGCCTATCATTTCGATGGTCCTGATTTATCCCAAGATGACCGGGTGGGACTGTTCATTGAAGATGGGTATTGGACCCATAAAGACGCTGCGGTCGTCTTCAGACGCACGGACCGAAGGACCGGTAAGAACACCTATATTTATCACGGCAATGACGGCACCAGCATGCCGTGGAATGATACGGCACAGTTAAATTTCATGCTGCAGGATACGCGGGAAGCGGTCATTCAGACAATACTTCAAGTGGCACGCCGCTTCCCTATAATACGATTCGATGCCGCCATGACCCTTGCCAAGCGGCACTACCAGCGGCTTTGGTTTCCCAAACCGGGCGATGCCGGGGCCATTCCGTCGCGGGCGGCTTTCGGCATGGACCGCATCGAATTTGATCGCATGTTTCCCAATGAATTTTGGCGCGAAGTCGTGGATCGTGTCGCCCGGGAAGCTCCCAACACCCTGTTGTTGGCGGAAGCCTTCTGGCTGATGGAAGGATATTTTGTCCGTACTTTGGGCATGCATCGCGTGTATAACAGCGCGTTTATGAACATGCTGAAAATGGAGGATAACAGCAAGTTCCGGCAGACCATAAAAAATGTGCTTGAATTCAGTCCGGAAGTCTTACAGCGTTTTGTGAATTTCATGAACAATCCGGATGAAGACACCGCGATAGCCCAATTCGGAAAGGGCGACAAGTATTTCGGCGTTTCCGTGCTGCTGGTGACCATGCCGGGACTTCCCATGTTTGGGCATGGCCAGATTGAAGGTCTTACGGAAAAGTACGGTATGGAATACCGCCGGGCGTACAGGGACGAACAGCCCGATTCCGGCCTTATTCATCGTCACGAACGGGAAATTTTCCCGATCGTACGAAAACGATATCTATTCAGCGGTGCGGAACGATTCGCGCTTTTTGATTTCACCACCCCGGAAGGCTGGGTGGATGAAAATGTCATGGCCTACGCCAACGGGCGCGGCGAAGAGCATGCCCTTATTATCTACAACAACGCCTATACGACCACCAAAGGCGTGCTGCACACTTCCACAGCCATCAATGAGGGACGGGCAGAAGAAAAGGTGCTTCGGCGTCGATCCCTGGTCGAGGCCCTGGGCTTGGACACGGATCCACGGGCCTACGTTATTTGGCGTGATGAATGTACGCAACTGGAATACCTGCATCACTGTGAGAGTCTGATGAAGACCGGGTTGCACCTGGAAATGCATGCTTATGAGTTCAAAACTTTTTTCCTTGTTCGGCAGCTACGCGATCTCGACAATTCGTGGGGCCGTCTGCACGGCAAACTCGCCGGAGCCGGCGTTTCCAGCGTCCAGGAAGCCTACCTGGAAATGCATCTCGAGGAGATATTGGATCCGTTCCGTGAATTTATGTGTTCCGACATGCTTCGTCATGTGCTGTCTTATAGCGATGATGGGCGGGTATTGGGTCCGTGGGAGGACAAACTTGCCGCGTTTCTGCGCGGAGTGAACGCATTCACCGGAAAGAAGAGTGATGCTGCCGCCATCCTGCGGCACGTAGATGACGATTTGCGAGTTTTGTTGAAATGGATGGGAGGAGAAATACGCCTTTGTTTGCCTGAACCGGTTCTTGCCTATCTCGCCGCCAACCTGCCCGAGGCGGATTCTCCGCCGGAACAGTTGCTGTTGTTCTGGCGGGTTCCAATCGTTTTTTGTCTCATGCGCCGCCTTGCCGAATCAATGTCTATGGATACCGAGGTAGACGACCAGAAGATGGCAGACAAAGAATCCGTTTCTTTAACGTCCCCGATAGTTGATGAACCAAATCCCCCGGGGAGAATACCAGCGGCGGAGCAAACGGGTCATCAATGGATGCGGGATTGGCTTATGATAAAACCGGTTGCTGAGGCATTTAAGGCGCTTTCGGGCGATGAATGGCGTGCATGGCAGGATGCGCGATTGGTCAGCATCTGCCTGGCGCATCGTGCCGATCTGCTGGAATTGGATGTGCAAATCTGGGGGCCGGTACTGTTCTCCCTGTTCGAAAATCCCGAGATGCAGGCGATTCTAATGATACATTGGTATTCTCAGCGCCGCTGGGTGAACAAGGAACAGTTTGAACGCGTGATGTTTATGATGTTTTTGGTAAACCTGGTCAGTATGCGTTTGGAATCCGCCACCGACAGCGATAGTCTCGTGACATGTTATGAAAACGTCCGGGAAATTCTGCTTACGGTGTCAGATACGGGGTACGATATCAACTGGGCGCTAAGCGCCCTGAACTAATCAGGCAAGGAGAGTAACGCATGGTATCGATATGTGTCGCAGGCGCCTGCGGCCGGATGGGCCGCCGTATAATGGAACTATCCATTTTGACGGAAAATACCAGAATTGCCGGGGCTTTCGACCTGTCGCAGTTCGCCGGCCGGGATTTGCAATTGATGGATTCCCGGGGCATGCCGCATCAGGTAAGACTAGGCGCTGACGCCGCCTCACAACTCATGGAGGCCGACGTCCTGATCGATTTCACCTCCGCGGAGTCTTGTCTCGGCAATGTGGGGGCCGCGTACGCGTCAGGACTAGCGGCGGTTATCGGCACCACGGGTCTTTCAGCAGCGCAGGTGGAAGAACTTCGCGTGTTTTCATCCAAAATCCCGATCGTTTATGCGCCTAATATGAGTATGGGTGTCAATCTGCTCTTTAAACTCGCCAGAGAAGTAGCCCAACGGCTGGGGCTTGAGTACAATGCTGAAATCGTGGAAATACACCACAACCAAAAGAAGGACAGTCCCAGTGGCACGGCCGTCCGACTGGCGGAACAGGTGGCTCGGGGACTTGGATTGGAATATCCAGGTGATACCGTTTTTGGACGGGAAGGGATGGTCGGGGCCAGGCCGGAAAGACAAATTGGTGTGCATGCCATTCGTGGCGGTGACGTGGTCGGAGAACACACGGTTTCTTTTATCGGCTGTGGTGAACGAATTGAACTGACACACAAGGCTCACAGCCGGGATAATTTCGCCCGTGGCGCCTTGCGTGCCGCCCATTTCGCTGTCGCCGCGCCTCCCGGCTTGTATGATATGCAGGATGTGCTGGGACTGAAATAGTTGGGGCGTCAGCGCTGTGCATCCGTTGTGTCGGACATCTCCTGCACCAGCCGTGGCCCTGAAGTCCATAACCACAGCAGGTGTTCCAGGGTGGGCGTCATTCTGTCGTAACTTTTGACGGTGGCGGGGCTGAACGCCCGCTCCCAGGCCTCGCGCTGTGTGCCGCTGTCACATCCAGCCAGGTAGACGTACAGGGGGCCCTTTCCCCCATTCCGTATTGCCACATCCTGGGGCCGATAATAGCCGTCCCGAAGAAGCAGGCCTTTGGAAGTGCCATGGGAGCCGATGAAAACAATCTTTCCCGTGGCGAGGGAAAGGTCAATATTCTCTCGGGTGAGCGGCAGCAATACGGCGCTGTCGGGCCCCCAGCGATGAAGCGTTTCTCGAATCATACGGTACATGGCCACTGAAAAAAGGGGGCGGGGGAAGATGTCCAAATCATCGTAGAGCAAAAACACCCTCCCTTTCTCGGGTTCACCCGTGGCGAGATGGTCGGCATACAACGTGAACGGCACGAGGGTAAGCATGGCCACAAAGAAGAGGCTTACGATGATGCTCCCGAGGCGCCGGAAACAGACTCGTCGGGAGAGCCAGTCAAGGTAAGGCACCGGGTGGGAAGACCCTCGAAGGCAACGCCAGATCCCCAAAAACCAAAACACGGACCAGACGAGCAGGCATTTGCGTCCGAAACTGAGAATCCAGACTTCTGCGGAACGGCTTTCCGCCCACGAACGGTCCCGGACCACAAGGACGGAGTAGCACACAATGATGGATAGCATAAGCAGGCCAAGGATTCCAAGGGCGCTCCACAAGGTCAAAGCCTGCCTGAGGTGTATTCGCCCATAGGGGCTAGCATGTTTGCCGCGAAGAAAGCAGGCGGTCGGTGCGAAGCCAAGATACAGGAAAAGCGCGAGAAAACGGCGGGAGAGTGAAGCGCTTTCCGTCTGGATCTCCCTGGGCTGGCTATTTACATCTGATGCCTCGCCATCCTGCATGGTACCGAAGTTCCTGTGAGAACGATAGGGTTGCGTTTAACAAGTAACATGGGCGAAAGGGCGCTTACTTGCGCCTTAACGGTTTTTGTCGTGGTACGACAGCGAAGACAGGGTCCCTCTCAAGTCGTCCAGCGAATCGTATTCCGTGAGGTTGCGTTTGAGAGGCGTCACGCTGACCCGTTGATTGCCTACCGCTTCAAAATCGGATCCCGGGGTGGCGTAATGATCCGGCATGTCACCCCCTATCCAGTAATAGGTGCCATTCCTGGGATCTTTGCGTTCCACAATTTCATCCTGGTAGTTACGGCGGCCCATGGTTGTTGCCTCAATGCCGGTAATATCCTCCGGTGGAATATCCGGAAGATTGACGTTCAGCATGATGTCCTGAGGCAGTCCTTGTCGCAGGATGAGCGTGGCAAGCAGGCTGGCCGCGCGTTGGGCTGTTTCAAAGTGTTTGGGTTGATGCGTGACAATGGATATGGCAAAGGAAGGGATGCCCAGCAGCATGCCCTCAAAAGCGCCGGCCACCGTGCCCGAATAGGTAACATCATCGCCAAGATTCGCGCCGGGATTGATGCCGGAGACCACCAGGTCGGGACGAAAACCCAGTAATTTGCGGACTGCGAGAATGACACAATCCGCGGGAGTCCCGTCAACCATATGCCATCGCGGGCGTATCTCTGTGACCCGCAGGGGTAAATGGAGACTGACCCCGTGACCGACAGCGCTGCGCTGGCGGTCGGGCGCGTAAACGTGTATATCTCCAACCGTCGAAAGCGCCTCGGCCAGATAGTGAAGGCCCGGCGCGCCGATGCCATCGTCATTGGTAAGTAAAATTTGCGGCGTAGACATGTTCCTCTTGCATACGAAAAGTGTGTGGTTACGGAATTCTTGGACTCTGTTCAAAAATAGAGTGTATAGAATCACGATTGCCGGAATCAAAACCGGCTCTGGTATGGGAAGTGCTTCGGTTTACATCGTGTGTCATGTTAAAATAAACAGCAAAAGGCAACTGCAGTAGGATGGGAACCCTAAATGCGTCCGGGGCAATCCCGACGGGAGAGTTCTATGAATATCAAGGCCCTTTTTGATCTTGTTCGACAGGAGAAAGCCTCCGATTTGCTGATCAGCGCCGGCGCCCCCCCTATTTTGCGCGTTAACGGGCAACTGTTTCGCCACAAAACCGAACCCTTTACGCCGGAACAGGCAAAGGCCCTGATCTATGGTTTTTTGACAAAGGAACAGCAGGAGTCTTTTGAGAAGGACAAGGAATTGGATTTTTCCCTGGCCGCGGGCGGCAAGCACCGCTTTCGTGTAAATGTGTATTATCAGAAAGGTGCGGTGACTGCCGCTTTGCGCCCCATTCCCGAAGAAATTCCAAGTCTGTCCGAACTTGGACTTCCGGAGCATGTCAAAGGGCTTGCAAAGGCGAAACAGGGACTTGTTCTGGTGACGGGGCCCACCGGAAGCGGAAAAACGACCACGCAGGCATCGCTGATAGATCTGATCAATACGAACCGCGCCTGCCACATCATCACCATTGAAGACCCCATCGAGTATATTCATCTTCATCGTCACAGTATTGTCGATCAGCGTGAAGTGGGCGGAGACACCCACAGTTTTTCCAGCGCCTTGAAATATGTGCTCCGGCAAAATCCCGATGTCATTCTGATCGGAGAAATGCGGGATATTGAAACCATCCAGGCGGCCCTGACAGCCGCTGAAACAGGCCATCTTATCTTCGCGACACTCCATACCAACGACGCCATTCAGACGGTGGATCGTATTGTGGACGTGTTTCCCGCGATGCAGCAGCAGCAGATCCGTTTCCAACTTTCATCAACCCTGCTTGCGATTATTTCCCAGCGGCTTTTGCCTCGGAAGGACGGCAAGGGGCGCGTGCTGGCGTGCGAGGTGCTCCGCAACAATCAGGCAATCGGTAACTTGATACGTGAAAACAAGACCCATCAGATTTACAGCATTTTGGAGACGAGCGCCAAGACCGGCATGCTGACTATGGACCGCAGTGTCAAGAAACTGTATTCGGAGGGCAGTATCGGTTACGATGATGCCATCGCCGTCATGCGTACTCCCAAAGAACTGGAAGACGCGAAATGATGCCGCTTCCCGGGGCAACTGGCCCTTTTTGAAAGGAATTATCGTATGAGCTCCCTCTGTATCCTTATGGGAACACTCTCCCTGTTCTCTTTTGCCGACGAGTTGCCAAATGCGGAACACGGTTTGCAGTATACCGTGCCCGCGGCCACCTGGGATGAAGCGTTCCCCTTGGGAAACGGCGTGCTGGGGGCCCTGGTATGGGGAGAGGGAGCGCCCTTGTATGTTTCTTTGGACAGGACCGACTTGTGGGATCTGCGGCCGGTTCCGGAATATTACTCCGAAGACTACTCCTACGTTAAAATGCGTCAGTGGGAACGGGAAAGACGTTATGATGAACTTAAAGCGCTTTACGATGAACCCTACCACCGTCCCGCACCCACCAAAATTCCCGCGGGAAGAATAGAAATCACTTTTCCCCAACAGGTGAGCTTTTCCGAGGGGCGTCTGCAGGTGACAAGCGGGGTTTCAGAAATAACGCTTGATGGCGGCGTCGTAATACGCGTCTGGATACACGCCGAAGAGGCGGTGGGGATCATTGAAATTGAAGGGGCTCCCGGGGCCTCACTTTTGCTGAAAGCGCCGGACTTCGCGGGTTCGGAGGATAACAACGTTTCCAAAGGCTTTGTTATGGGGGAACTCTCCAGTCTGGGATATCCCCCGCCGGAACGGCGCATGGAAGGAAACAGTTCCACCTTTAGGCAACAAGGGTATGAAGACTTCTCTTTCGCGGCCGCTTTGTGCCGGCGGGATACGGCAACGGGAACCGTGGCCGCGTGGAGCATCGCTTCAAGTTATGAGGGTTCCGACCCAGAAGCCATTGCGCGTGAACGGGCGGAAGGCGCCCTCGAACGGGTTGAGACCTTGCGTGTTTCCCATGAACACTGGTGGCGGGGCTTTTGGGAAAAGGGAAGAATTCAGGTGCCTGATCCAGCCATCGAAAAGCAGTGGTACCTGGATATGTATAAATTTGGCGCGGCCGCCCGTCGTGCGGCGCCGCCTATCACGCTGCAGGGGCCGTGGACCGCGGATGACGGCAAACTCCCCCCGTGGAAAGGGGATTACCATCATGACTTGAACACGCAGCTGAGTTATTGGCCGTGTTACAGCGGCAACCGCCTTGAGGAGGGGCTCGGCTTCCTGGATTGGCTCTGGGAAAACCGGCGTAATGCCGAAGACTGGACGCACCGTTTCTTCGGCATGCCCGGTTTGAACGTGCCTATGACAAGCGATCTGGAACTGAAACAAATCGGCGGCTGGCGCCAGTACACCCATTCCGCCACCACCGGGGCCTGGCTTGCCCATCATTTCTACCTGCATTGGCTATTCAGCCGGGACCGGCGCTTCCTGGAGGAACGGGCTTATCCGTGGCTTGAAGCGGTTGCCATTTTCCTGGAAGCGGTGACAAATGAGCGCGACACCGGCGGGAAAAGAACCCTGCCGCTTAGTTCTTCCCCGGAAATCAATGATAACAATCCCGAGGCCTGGTTCCCGTCCATCACCAATTATGATAATGCGTTAATCAGGTGGACGTTTGAAAAAACAGCGGAACTTGCCCTGGAACTAAACAAGCCGGAAGACACGAAACGCTGGCGCAATGCGCTGGAAGAAATGCCGCCGCTGGCGCTGGACAGTTCAGGCGCCTTGCTGGTGGCCGAAGGGCATCCCCTCAAAGCGTCACATCGCCATTTTTCCCACGCCATGGCGATTCATCCCCTGGGCCTCGTGGATATTTCCAACGGGGTTGACGATGAACGGACGATTCGCGCCACACTGGAGGATCTCAAGAGATTGGGGACGGATTGGTGGACAGGCTACAGCTTTTCATGGCTGGCATCCATCGCGGCCCGTGCGGGTGACGGCGCCACGGCGGAAAAGGCGCTGAAAACATTCGCGGAAGCCTTCGTGCTGCGTAATGGTTTCCATTGTAACGGCGACCAGTCCGGTAAAGGACACAGCGAGTTTACCTACAGACCCTTTACGCTTGAAGGCAACTTCGCGTTTGCCGCCGGTTTGAATGAAATGCTGCTGCAAAGCCATACGGGAACGATCCGGGTATTCCCGGCCATACCGGAAAGTTGGAAAGAGGTCTCCTTCGCTGCATTGCGTGCTGTAGGCGCTTTCCTCGTTTCGGCGACAATGAAAGATGGGTGCGTTACCACAGTGGTAATCGAATCCGAAACGGGTGCGATACCGGTGGTCAAGTGTCCCTGGACCGGACAGGAAGGGCCTTTGGATGGCGATACAATGCAGCGCGCCATGACGATTCAACGGGAGGGCAACCGATGGACCCTGACCATGAAGGCGGATACGGTGACTCTCTAAGAAGGTGAACTTGTGGTGGACCGATGACCCTTTCAGCAGGGTACTTCGGCGGCGGGATGTGATTCCACGCCCCTGATCCAACCGTCCTGATAACTCCAGGGGAAAATCCGCATAGTTCCGGCATCCACTTTGATTTCCGTGAATCCGCCACGCCGTTTCTGTTTGTCATAGAATAACGCGCTTGTGGTTATATGCGTAATATTGTTGTATGTCGGATCCATGGTATGGGTGAAAACGTGGACATGGCCGGCAAGGTAGAGAATGGGATGGCCTGAGTGCCCCAGTATACCCCTTAGGGCACTGGCGCCGCCGAGCCTTCTGTCATATCCGGAATGATAATGCGCTGTACGTGAAAGTACGGGGTAATGTGCAAGGGCAAGTGTCGGGTTGGGGCCCTTTCTTTCAAGAAGTTTTTTCACCTTAGTAAGTTGTTCTTCGGATATGAAGCCACGTGAAGTGATCAGGTTTGGTCTGACCGTGGGAATGCGTATTAAGGAGATATCTCCGGGCAGCATGGATAGAACAGGGTCCACGCTTATTGGCGCGTGTTTTCCGCAATAGTGTTCGAATCGGTGCTTCCGGCAGGATTCAAACGTGTAATAATCGTGATTACCGGGGAGAAGATAAATTGCGGGACATCGTGCCGATACTTGGTCCAGAAAATTCGCGGCCTGCTGAAATTCCTCGCGCGTTGCCGTTGTGGTCAGGTCGCCGCCAATTAGTATGCCGTCGGGCTGAATTTCGGAGAGTACCTGCAGAAAGGATTGAGCCCTTTCCTTGTGAACATAGCGATGACGTCGCAGTATCAGGTTCAAATTACCCAGAATGCGTTTGTTGCAGAGGTAGAACGGATTATAAACAATATTCCAGAAGTGCAAGTCTGTTATATGAATAATACATGTCATCGGACTGGGAACATTCTCTTTTTACCTAAGGTCTCGAACCATGCCCGTGGTTATCTTATGCAGTTTGTGTATCGCAAAGAAAAAGACGGTATATGGTAACGCAAATGTGTGGCGGGAACAATATTTCACTGCGACAGAACTGCCCAAGAGCAGAATGCCCCCGTATTGACTGATGAGATAGAAGGGCGTTGGGCGGGAAAAATAAACTTGAAGTAGGACTGGAAATGGTGTACCATAGATAATGCTTAACGACCGTTAAGTATACAATGGTAAGGCCCAAGTTGCGAGTCAATCAATAAGGAGAAATGATGCGATGAGGGAAATTAAACGTGTCGCAGTATTGGGTTCGGGCGTCATGGGTGCGGCCATCGCCGCGCACCTGGCCAACTGCGGTATTCCAAGTGTCATGCTGGATATCGTGCCCCCGAATCTGTCCGATGAGGACAAAAAGAACAAGGCAAAGCGCGATGCAATCGCGGCCGGCGCCAAAGCGGCCTTGTTAAAGGCCAAGCCGGCGCCCTTGTATGTCAAGTCGTATATCGACATGATCGAGATCGGCAATTTCGAGGACGACATGGAGAAAATCTCGGATTGCGATATGATCATCGAAGTGGTCATTGAAAAACTTGACATCAAGAAAAAGATTTTCGCGCAAGTGGCAAAGTACAGGAAGCCGGGTAGCATTGTCAGTTCCAATACCAGCGGTATTCTCATCTCCGCGATGGCTGAAGATATGCCCGATGAAATGGCCCAGCATTTCCTGGGCACCCATTTCTTCAATCCCCCGCGTTACCTCAAACTTCTTGAAGTAATTCCCACGGCTAAGACGAAACCCGAAGTGGTAAAGGAAGTGGGCGCTTTTGGTGAAAACGTGCTCGGCAAGGGTATCGTCTATGCCAAGGACACGCCCAACTTTGTAGCCAACCGTATCATCACCTTTGCCATGCAATACCTGATGCATGAAATGACAAAAGCCGGCCTGGGTGTGGAGGAAATCGACGCCCTGACCGGACCCGCCATCGGCCATGCGAGTTCGGCGACCTTCAGGACGGCCGACCTTGTGGGGCTGGACACCCTTCAGAAAGTGGTCGGCAACGTGTATAACGGCTGCCCGGATGATGAACGCCGTGACATGATGAAAGGCCCGGACTGGTTCGACAAGATGATCGAAAAGGGCTATTTCGGGAACAAGTCTGGTTCCGGATTTTACAAGGCCACCAAGGAACGGGATGAAAAAGGCAAGAAGGTTATTCTTGGCTTTGACCCGGCGACGGTGGACTATCGCGCTCCTGTCAAGCCTCGGTTTGCCTGCACGGGCGCGGCGCGCAGCGCGGGCAGCCTCGCTGAAAAACTGAAGGTCATGCATTTCGGAGATGACGAAGGTTCCAAGTTCCTCTTCAAGTTTTTCGCGAACATGGCCCAATACGCGGGCAACCGTATTCCTGAAATCACGGATGATATCGTGAATCTGGATAATGCCTGCAAGTGGGGATTTGCCTGGGAAGTCGGCATTTTCGAGACCTGGGACATCCTCGGCTTTGACGAAGTCTGTGAACGGATGGCTGCCGAAGGCATCGCCTTGCCGCCCATCGCACAGGCGGTCAAGGAGGCTGGCGGCAAGTCGTTTTACAAGTCCGAAAAAGGCGTGGACCTGTTCTTCGACCTCGCGACGAAGACCTACAAACCGGTGCCCACCAATCCGAACGAATTGAAACTAATCAATGTCAAGGCCAATCCCACAAACATCGTGGAGAAAATGGATGAAGCCAGCCTGGTGGATCTTGGAGACGGGATCATTTGCGCTGAATTCCACTGCAAGATGAATGCCATCGGCCCCGATATTGTCGCCGTACTTAACAAGGGTGTTGACCTGCTGGAAGAAGGCAAATTTGAGGGCATGGTTATTGGCAACCAGGGGCCCCATTTCTGCGCGGGCGCGAACCTGATGCTTGTTCTGGGTGACGCCATGCAGGAGAATTGGAAAGGCCTCGAAGACATGGTGCGCGGCCTGCAAGGTATCGGCATGCGCATGAAATACTGCAGTGCGCCCGTCGTTGCGGCGCCGCATCATTATACCTTCGGCGGCGGTGTGGAAATCTGCCAACACGCGGACAAAGTCGTTCTGGCCGGTGAAACCTACGCAGGACTTGTTGAAGTGGGTGTGGGTGTGATTCCTGCGGGCGGCGGCACCACGGAACTGCTGGTGCGCGCTCTGGAGTATATGCCAGAGAACATCCAGCCCAATGACGCCTTCCCCTTTGTGCGCCGGGCTTTTGAAAACATTGCGACCGCGAAAGTCGGCACCAGCGGCGCCGAAGTGATCGAACTGGGCTATTTCCGTGCCAGCGACATCGTGCTGCCTAACTATGACCACCAGATTCAGAAGGCCAAGGCGGTATGCCGCGGCATGGTGGTGGCGGGTTATGCCCCGCCGCGCAAGCCGCGCCTGTACGCCCTGGGTGAAAGCGCTAAGGCTGTTTTTGCAGCCGGTGTCTGGGGCATGAAAGAAGCCGGTTGGGCGAGCGAGCATGATATGCTGATCAGCAGTCATATTGCGAATATCCTGTGCGGTGGCGATCGTGCCGCAGGCACCCCCATGACCGAGCAGGATTTCCTTGATCTCGAGTGCGAGGCTTTCGTAAGCCTTTGCGGTACCGAAAAAACTCAGGCGCGGATTCAGAACATGCTTGCCAGCGGCAAGCCGCTGCGTAACTAAAGGAGAGTGTAAGCATGGAAAACGTATATGTAGTTTCAGCCGTTCGCACGGCTGTGGGCCGGTCCAAAGCCGGCAGCGCGATTGCCCATGTGCGTCCCGATGACCTGGCCGCCGCCGCGATTCGGGAAGCCGTAAAGCGTTCCGGCATTCCAGCAGAAAAGATCCAAGACTGTGTTCTTGGTTGTGCATTTCCCGAAGCGGAGTCCGGCATGAATGTCGGGCGTCTGGCCCTGCTTATCGCAGGGTTGCCTGATACCATTCCCGGCGAGACCGTGAACAGGTTCTGCTCCTCCGGATTGGAGTCTATGGCCATCGCGGGCGCCAAGATTGAGTGCGGCATGCTCGATATCGCCATCGCGGGCGGTGTCGAGTCCATGAGTCTTATCCCCATGGGCGGTAACAAGTTGATGCCCAACCCGTCGCTGGTCAAGAGCAATCCCCGCGCTTATACCGGTATGGGCCAATGCGCGGACAACATGGGCAAGGACTTTAACATTACCCGTGAAGAATGCGACGAATGGGGCGTAATGAGCAATCAGCGCGCCTCTGAGGCCATTGCGAAGGGCACGTTCAAGGAACAAATCGTACCGCTCGAAGTCAAAGCGCCAAACGGCAAAACGTTTACTTTTGACACGGATGAGGGTCCCCGCCCTGAGACCACCTTGGAAGGTTTGGCCAAATTAAAGCCTGCCTTTGCGGGGCCTGGCGGAAAAGGCATTGCCACGGCCGGTAACTCCAGCCAGACCAGCTGCGGTGCAGCGGCTACCGTCCTCGCAAGCGCTAAGGCCGTCAAGGAACTGGGCTTGAAACCGATGGCGCGTTTACGCGGCTATGCCGTGGGCGCCGGTGATCCCGGATATCTCGGGCCGGCCCAGATTCCCGCCATTGACAGTGCCTTGAAGCAGGCCGGCATTACTATCGCCGACATTGGGTTGATTGAGTGCAACGAAGCTTTTGCCTCGCAGACCCTGTACGTGGTCAAGCATTACAATCTCGATCCGGCGATTGTCAATGTGAATGGCGGCGCCATCGCTCTTGGTCATCCCCTCGGTGCAACGGGTGCAAAACTTGCCACCCAGCTGATTTATGAGATGAAGAAGCGTGGTGTCAAGTGGGGCTTGGAAACCATGTGCATCGGCGGCGGCATGGGCGGCGCCGGCGTGTTCGAACTGTGTGACTGATCCCCCAAAAACGCTTGCAGCATACGTAAGGGTCCTGCGGAACTACCGCAGGGCCCTTTTTATAGGTCCAATAGGCCTTATAAACTTTCCGTGCTTCACCCGTGAGAAAAAAAATACCGCCTGGCAAAACCAGGCGGCATAAAAACAAATGGCGGAGACGACGAGACTTGAACTCGCGACCTCCGGCGTGACAGGCCGGCGTTCTAACCAACTGAACTACGTCTCCGTATATGGCTGCATATCCCCTCAAGAGAGTGAACATACTTTAGCAAAAACAAGGAGTGTTTTGCAACTTTTCGGCCGGGCTGTTTTCAGGCAATATCTTCTGCCGGGGAACGGCGTTTAATAAGCACGATACTGCCCGCCACGGCAAGTATGATCGCGCCGGACAACAATATTACGGGGGCTGCCAAGGGTACCGGGTCTTGAACCGTCAGGCTGAAATGGGGCGATTCAATCGAATACACATCATCCTTGACCAGGCAGAAATAGACGGTTCCCGAGTCTTCACTTTGGGCGGTCATGGAATAGTGGGACAGGTCGGTTCCCACGAGTACTCTCGTATTCTGATCGTCCATTCGGTACCAGTGATAGCTTCGGTTGCCTATGCCGCCTGTTGCGTTAATCGCAAAGACCGCGGTCTCCCCCACTGTGGCCAGTACATCCGTGTCTTCAAGGGAGAATTCCACGGTGAGTAACGGCATACGAAAAATACCGTTCGCGCAACTCATGTAGATGGCGTTATCCCGGTAACGTAATGTTTCCAGTCTTCCAACATATTCCGCGGCGGGTGTCACCATTGCGTTGTCTTCCCTGAATGCCAGCAGTTGGCTGGGCGCGCCCCAGGATGTTGCCGTAACATAAATGTTCCCATAGGGGTCGGCAATCATGCCTGTCGCACCGTCGTAGGGCGCGGGTAATGTCGCCCAGTCGTGTCCGGCGGGCTGAAGACCCATACCGGACCCGCCTGTCAAAGCGGCATCCACCTCCTGGACGTTCCAACGGTAAATCGTTGCCGTGCCGCTGTAGGCATAGCCCGGCACATAGTACAGATTACCGGAGGGATCAAAGGCCATGGGGCCAGGGGAATCGCCAATCTCACCGAATACCACCGGAGGCGTGGATTCCAGCATGCCCGAACTGTCCAGGGGACTGTAAAATAACGATGCCGGTCCCCAGGTTGCCGTGGAACCGGAAGCAAAAAGTTCATCCGTACCGCGGCCGGTAACACCCCAGAGGCTGGCGCCGTAAGGTGCTATTAGCAGAGGCACCACGGTTTCCGGGTTTGATGCGTTGTAGAAATAGTAATTAAAGTCTCCCCGCAAGTAATCCCCGCCGTCATTAAAGTAAATGTAATCTCCGATACAAGTCAGCAATGAGCCGACCCAAGCGCTTGCGGTTTCATAAACCAGAATTGGGGTGTCTTGTGAAAGCTTATATACTTCCAATTTTAACCCGTAATTTGGGTCACCCACGGTATAGTGGAGTGCCCCCGAGGCGTCCCAGTCAAAACTGACCAGCGCTGATTCCAAAGACACCGGAAACATGTAATAAGGCTTAATCAGGGCTTGGTTTAAAGAAGACGGCCCTTGTGCAACCGCTGACAATGCAAGGTGAAAGACAACAATCAATAACAGACTGTGTCTTACGACAAGGGATGAAAAGGAGGTCGGGTGGGGAACTGGTGCATTTTGATTCATGATGAAACCCTCGTTTCTTGCGGGCCATTCAAGTCGTCAAGGCATGCTAGGGGGAAATTGACTCTGCGATATTCCACCTCGAACATGGCTTTCAGAATTAGAATAGCGTCGCATTACTTTTTCCGGCAGGTCTTCGGACTTACAGGCATATTCCCTGGAGGCTGTTCCTACTTGACGCCGCTTCCCAGCCCCATCCAATGGGACCAGTGCGTTTACCGTGTTGAAAAGACACCACGATCGCGCCGTTCGTTCCTGTTTACCGCTGCGGGGCAGTTCCGGATTCTCACCGGATTCCCTCTTAGCGTCAGAGCGACTATCGCCCTGAGAACCGGTCGCTGAATTCTAGCATTCGTTCGGAGATGGTATCAAATCCTACCGGGAGGAATAGTCCTGATGAATGCCTCCAACGAAATTTCATCGTGTCTGTAGAGTGTGTCAAACGCAAGGGAATGAAGTCCCTTTTCACAGATAATGAAATTGTCCTGCCTAATTTTGTATCATCATGTTCTTCATATGAGGAAATCGCCCTTATCAGGATGTCTGTTTATTTCTTGAGAGTAGAAGCATGGCAACGCCTGTCGAGAGGCGAAGCATCCCAATGCTATTGGTAGTTACCCATAAGCACGAGATCACATGCGTTTTTTTCTTTCAATTACAAGCGTCCTGTTTTTTATTGCGGCCGTGTTCGGCTGTGCCCGTTTTGATCCCGAACCGAGGGATCAAAAAGCCTTTTTTCCTGAAGCCTATACGTTGTATGACGCTGGTGCGCCTGTTCCGGAATGTTGGTGGACCTCGTTCAATTCCGAGGAACTGAACCAATTAATTGAGGCGGCTTTGGCCGGCAACTTGTCATTGCAGCAGATGAATTCCCGGTTGTTGCAGGCAGAGCAACTTGCACGTAAAGCGGGAGCCGGCAGATTCCCGGAACTGAGTATTACGGGAGAAACCTCCGTCAGCCGCCGTCATATGCAGGCGGATCTCGCAGCATCTGATTTGGAAGTGTTGAACAAACGGCTGGCCGCATTGGGAACCTTGCTGAATCCGGATGTGCAAGGCGGTGGCGAAAGTTCGTTCTCCTCTGAACTTCGCTCCCTGCAGTCACGCCTCCAGGCAGCCCAGACCTTGACGGAAGCATCCCCCCCCTCCAGCGTTACCACGGTAAGCCATTCCTACAGTTTCGGGTTGGCGAGCAGTTACGAAGTGGATCTTTGGGGGCGTGTCCGTTCGCAGCATCAGGCGGCCCTGCTTGAACTGGAGTCGTCCAGGGAAGATGTATACGGCGCCATGCTGAGCCTTTCCGGAACGGTTGCACGGCAGTGGCTGACAGTTGCTGCCAACCGGCAGGTGCTAAACCTGGTTAATGAGCAGCATACACTGAACGAGACAACGTTGACTCTTATAAAGTTTCGCTTTGCCAGGGGCCTCGCCACGGCGCTTGATGTCTATCAACAGCGGCAGGTGACGGCACAGACCGCCTCTTTGGTACCGACCCTGGAAGAGTCGCTGGACGCGGCATTACTCGAATTGGCTGTGTTGATGGGTAAGGCGCCTCGAAATACGCCTGCCATCAAGACGGATGTTTTACCGGAAGTGGGTCCCTTGCCCGAAGCGGGCTTGCCGGCGGATTTGCTGGCAAACCGCCCCGATGTCCGGGCAACGGGCTTGCGCCTGCAGGCAGCGGATTGGTATGTTAGCGCCGCGCGTGCGGACAGGATGCCCGCGATCAGGCTTTCCGCCGGGGCGTCCTATAACGCGGAAGAGTGGACCGCCATTTTTGACAACTGGCTGGCAAGGTTGGCGGGAAGCCTGACAGGGCCGCTTTTTGACGGAGGACGGCGCAAGGCGGAAGTTGAACGCACCCGCGCCGTGGTTGAAGAACGCCTTGCCGCGTATCAATTAAGCATCCTGGAAAGTGTTCTGGAAGTGGAACTGGCAATGATGCGTGAAGAAAAACAGGCCGAATATGTCGAATTGCTGAAACAGGAACAAAAGGCCATAAAAGACACGTATGAACAGGCCATGCAGCGCTATTTGAACGGCGTGATAGATTATTTGCCGGTCCTGACTGCCATGACGCAACTGCAGGCCGTGGAGAGGCGCATAGTACAGGCGGAATTCGTTCGCCTCCAATACCGGCTCCAGATCTGCCTCGCCTTGGGCGGCACTTGGATGGAAAAACATGGCCTTGATATGCCGGAGCAAGAGAGCGTTTCCGGATTAACCGGAGTCGACGAAACATCGGTCCAATCAAGTAATTAAAAACAGAATGCGGAGTGTAAACATGGTGTTTCCCCCACTATGGGAAAAACGAGTATGAGCGCCTATAAAGAAACTGATGGCAATCAACCCCTGAAAACGTCCCGTTTTTTTAGAACACTATTTTCCATTATCCAGTTGCTCTTGATTGC
Organism: Candidatus Hydrogenedentota bacterium; assembly: GCA_012730105.1. GTDB lineage: Bacteria > Hydrogenedentota > Hydrogenedentia > Hydrogenedentales > CAITNO01 > JAAYBJ01. Next base: position 19,420 of record JAAYBJ010000284.1, on the reverse strand, counting down.
GACGTTGGTACTTGTGACAATCGTTATTTCGCGGTATTGGCTTATTAACCGTCCCGTACCTGAAAGACAGAAGCCGCGTAAGCAGGCTGTTCTGGTGGGCACCGTTCCGGTTGTTTTGGAGGATAGACAGGTTATCGTACATGCCATGGGGACGGTAATCCCCGCGTTGCGCATACAGTTGGCGGCGCGAATAAGCGGCCAGATTACGGAGGTAAGCCCGGATTTTGTCCCCGGCGGCATCCTGAAGAAAGATACCAAGATTCTTCAGGTGGACCGGGAGGATTATGAACTTGCCCTTGAACAACAAGAAGGCAATCTTGTAAAGGCCGAATCCGAGGTGCGCATCGAAATGGGGCAACAGGCCGTGGCCCGGAGCGAATACGAGCTGCTTTTGGAGAATATTGAAGCGCCGGACCTTGATCTGTTGTTGCGAAAACCCCAGTTGGCAGCCAAGGAAGCAACGGTTGCCGTTGCTGAAAGCGCGGTGGAAAAGGCGAAACTCGATCTGGAGCGGACTGCCATTATCGCCCCCTTCAATGCCGTTGTTCTCACCCGGTCTGTTGAAAAGGGCGCCTATGTTTCGGCGGGAAGCTCATTGGCCACACTGGCGGGCACCGATGTATTCTGGATTGAAGTATCCGTGCCACTGAATGAACTGTCATGGATAGTGCTGCCGGAGTCAAATGACGAACTGGGCTCCTTAGCCCGGGTCTACAATCCGGTGGCCTGGGGCGAGGAACACCACCGAACCGGGCATGTGGCAAGGCTGCTTCCGGATCTTGAGCCGCAGGGGCGCATGGCGCGCCTTCTTATAACCGTTGAGGACCCTCTGAACCTGCATGCGAATGATGCCCCGGAGCGGGTGCTGTTGCTTGATTCCTTTGTCCGGGTGCTTATCGAAGGCAAAACCATTCCCGGGATTGCGTCCATCTCGCGCACCCATCTTCATGAGGGAAATACGGTTTGGATAATGACCCCGGAAAACACCTTGAACATTCGTCCGGTGACCGTGGCCTGGAGTTCCCAGGAAGAAGTGTATATTTCTGACGGCATTCTAGACGGGGAGGCCCTGGTCATCACCGACCTGGCTGCGCCCGTGGAAGGGATGCTGTTGCGCACCGCCGCCCCTTCGGATACAGACGAAACTTCGGGCACAGTCGATGCGCGGGATGCGGGTCAATGAGCAGCCCGGACAAGCATTCCGGGAATACCCGCGGGCCGATTGCCTGGATGGCAGGTCACGGCGTGGCGGCCAACCTGATCATGTTGGCCTGTCTGGTCGGTGGTTTTCTTTCGCTTCGGAACATTACCCAGGAAGTGTTCCCCGATGTATCCCTTGATACCGTTACCGTCTCCGTGGCTTATCCGGGGGCCAGTCCTGAAGAAGTGGAAAGTTCAATCCTCCTTTCCATTGAAGAAGCCGTGCGTAATTTGGAGGGGGTGGACGAAGTCATTTCGGAAGCCCGGGAAGGAATGGGCACCGTTACCATTGAATTGCTGCTCGGCGCCAACGTATTCAGGCTTGCCCAGGAAATTACCAGCGAGGTCGACCGTATCATTACCTTTCCCGAGGAGGCGGAAGAACCTGAAACCCGTATTACCCAGTGGCGTCGTGAGGTCCTTAGTATTGTCCTGTATGGCGATGTGCCCAATACAAGCCTGCATGCCCTGGCGGAGCGGCTCCGCGAGTTTGTCGTCCAGTCACCCGACGTTACCCAGGCTGATATTGAGGGCCTCCCCCCGCTTGAAATCAGTATTGAGCCGCACCAGGATGAATTGCGCCGATATGGGCTGACCCTGGGCATGCTGGCGCAAAAGTTGACCGAAAGCGCCGCCGATATTCCTGCCGGGGGCATGAAAACAGAGGGTGGTGAAATCCTCGTTCGACTTAAGGAAAGACGGGATTACGGTAAGCAATTCGCCGAACTGCCGATAATCAACACGGAAAGCGGCAGCAAAGTCCTGTTGCGTGATATCGCCGATATTGATGACAGTTTTGCCGATACAGACCGATTTTCGAGGTATAACGGCAAGAACGCTGTAATGATTGAGGTATACCGTATTGGCAAGGAAACCCCGATGCAGGTTTCCGATGGCGCGCTGGCCCGACTGGAGGAATTTCAGGCCTATTTGCCGCCCGGAGTCATGACCGATGTCTATGATGACCGCTCAGAGACCTATCGTCAGCGTTTTGGCATGTTGCTTAAGAACGGCGCCATAGGCTTGGTGCTCGTACTGGGCTTGCTCGGGCTCTTCCTGGAGGCGCGTTTGGCCTTTTGGGTCATGATGGGCGTGCCCATTTCCTTTATGGGCTCCTTTCTTTTTCTGCCGTTTTTTGACGTGACCATTAATATGATGTCTCTTTTCGCGTATATTATTGCGCTGGGCATCGTGGTGGACGATGCCATCGTAGTCGGTGAAAACATCTATTCTTATCATCAGCAGGGGATGAAGTTTTTGGACGCCGCCATTGCCGGCGCACGTGAGGTGGCCGTATCGGTTGTGTTCAGCATCCTCACGAACATAGCGGCGTTTATCCCCATCTATTTCATTCCGGGCACCACAGGCAAAATGTTTCAGATGATCCCCGTGGTGGTATGCATAACATTTACAATATCCTTGATCGAATGCATGTTTGTCCTGCCCGGGCATTTGGGGCACCACCATGACCGTCAGTTGAAAGGACTCCTGAAAGTACTGCATGGATGGCAGCAGGCCTTCAGTCGAGGATTTACCTGGTGGGTCCACCATCAATACGGGCCTGTCGTAAAGATGGCGGTTCGATACCGCTATGTGACGATGGCCTTTTCTTTGACGTTGCTGATCACGACCCTGGCGTATGCCTTCAGCGGCAGAATGGGATTTCAACTGTTCCCGGTCATGGAATCCGATTATGCGGACGCGCAGATCGCACTCCCCTATGGCGCGCCCGTCTCGCGCACAGAGGCGCTTGTTAAAATCATTGAAGATGCCGCCAGGAAAGTTGCGGAAGATGCAGGTCATCCCGAGTTAGTCACCGCCGTGGTTACCGATATCGGACTAGGGGGCGGTCATGTCGGGAGGGTAAGGGCTCAATTGATTGAACCGGATATCCGTAAAAATATCATGAGTACCTCCGAATTTACCCAGCTGTGGCGTGCGGAGGTGGGCGAACTTTCCGGTATAGACACCATGCGCTTCGCGGCGGACTCGGGTGGGCCCGGCGGACGGGGGCGTCCTGTCACGGTTGAAATAACGCATTTGGATATGGATATCCTGGAAAAGGTGAGCGCGGAGTTGGCCCAGGATATTGCTTCCTTCGCCGGCGTTGAAGATGTGGACGATGGATTTGAGCCAGGAAAAAATCAAATTGATTTTACGTTGAAAGCCGAAGGGAAAAGCCTCGGCCTGACCGCCCGTGAAGTTGCCCGGCAGGTGAGGCACGCGCTGTATGGCGCCGAGGTGTTGCGTCAACAACGGGGCAGAAATGAAATTAAAGTCATGGTACGGCTGCCCAAAAAAGACCGTGCCTCTGAACAGATGATTGAGGATCTGATGCTACGCACCCCGTCCGGCGTGTTTGTGCCATTCCGGGAAATTGCCAAGTTCGACCGGGGCAGAGCCTACACCACCATAAACAGAAGGAATGGAAGACGCGTTGTGCAGGTATCCGCCGATGTCGTCCCCAGAAGCCGCGCTGGGGAAGTGCTCTCCGCGATTGAACAGACTATCTTACCCCGGTATACCCGGGATTATCCCGGGCTAAGCTACTCTTTTGAAGGGCATCAGTCCGATATCAGAAAAAGTTTCGGTAGTTTGCGTATTACATTTACGATGGCCTTATTGGCCATTTATGCCATGCTTGCCATTCCGTTTCGCAGCTATCTGCAGCCCTTTATCGTCATGTTGAGCATCCCCTTTGGCATTGTTGGTGCCTTCTGGGGACACCTGCTCATGGGATACGACCTTTGCATTCCCAGTATCTTCGGTATTGTCGCCCTGTCCGGGGTGGTGGTGAACGATTCACTGGTGATGATCAATTTCGCAAACGCCAATCAACGGGAACAGGGCATGGATCCGTTTATGGCCATCTACAGTTCAGCCGTGCAGCGCTTTCGCCCGATGCTTTTGACCACCTTGACGACTTTCGGCGGCTTGGCCCCCATGATCTTCGAGACCTCGCGGCAGGCACGTTTCCTGATACCCATGGCCTTGTCTCTGGGATATGGTATTCTCTTTGCCACCTTTATCGTGCTTTTTATTATACCGTCCATGTATGTGATCATCAACGATTTCAAACGGTTGCTTCAGTGGCTTACCCGGAGGGGCGGTGCGCACGTCTCGAATTAACGCGTCACCCGGGCTCCTTTCTCTTCCCTACGGCAGGTACTTTTCCAGGAAAGCACGTTCCGTCTCGTTGGTCCAAGAACCATCTTCGCTCAGGTGGGCGGCAATGTCTGGTTCTGTTTCTGCCAGTTTCTCGAGCGGGGTCAAGGGAAAGGAAGGCACCTGGGTGTAGATAATGATTTTGCCCGGATAGGAAGCCTCCTTCACAGATTTTAGTCCGAGGTGGGCGGCATCAAGCCCCCCGATGGCCGCCACGCTACGGTTGCTTTCCAGTGCCTTGCCCTCAACCATGGCAAGAACGGCCCTCAAGTCACTGATACGGCTGCCGCTGCACCCGATCATCTTGACGCCGCGGCAAAGTTGTTCGATGGGAACGGGCGCTTTAGTGCCTGTTGCCAGTCCGGCGAAGAGGTTGACGAAGCCATTTCGCGCCGCCAGGCCGGCCCCTTGCCGCACCAGCGCGGGAACCGGGGCAAGCACGACCACGTCTGAATAACCATCCGGACCGCCAAGTTCAACGATGCGTGCGTTCATGGCTTCCTGACTATCGAAATCCGTAGGGGCCAGTGTAATGAGTTGTACATTGCGGGAACGCGCAAGCGTGCCAAAACGGTTTTCGATATGGTCCAGGCGTTTCCGGTCCAGATCGGTCACCACCACGCAACCCAGCCCGTTCTGCTTTTCAATGGCGCGTTGTACGTGCATTTGACCCATGGGCCCGCCGGCGCCGATAAAAAGCCCCGTTCCGCCTGGAAGCAAATCTTGACGCCGGTTGACTTCCGCTATCTTGTCCAGGGTGTCACCGCCGCCGAGGTACCGTTTGTTCTGGTAATGAACGGCGCCCACGTCAATCATGGCATCACCGGTTTCGGCGGGTTCGCCGACCAGGAACATAACCCCGTTGGGGTTTAAACGCGCTCCCAGGGTTTCCACCAGCGCAGGCGTCGGGTTCGCGATGATGATGTCGTCATAGGTCTCCTCCCCCACGCCCTCCAGGGCCGGGGAGACAAAGGTCGCTCCCGGAAAACGCTCTTTGCAGGCGCTGCAGTCTTTCGTTACGATCAACTGTTTCTTGCCGGTCGGTTCCACGCGGTCTTCCAGGGCGTAGGACATTTCGACACACGCCCAGGGTTCGCTCAGCGCGGCTTCGCTATAGCCGGTCCCTTCCTGTACCGGGAGCAGGTAGCAGCCTTCGTCCCCGGCAAGTCCGCGCTCGTCGAAGTAGGCATATTCCGCCAGGCCGCCGGGAATCATGTACCCAAAAGCGTAGCCCACACCCTTGTAGTAGATGTCGGCCTGAACAATGAAGCGCTGGCCGGGTTGAAACTGGTTCTTCCAATCATGGCCGACGGCGACAATCGTCGCGGCGCATTCGTGGCCCAGGACCGTCGGGTCGTTTTGCAGATCACGGCCGCGCAGGCGCGGATGATTGCCGCCTTGCGCGATAATTTTCATGTCGGAAAGACACAATCCCAGCGCGTCCACACGAAGCAGCACCTCGTTGCGCGCGGGAGGACGCAGCGGCACGGACACCGGCTTGCCGTCCTTCCCCACGTTTTCTAGCCCGGCGCCAAATACCTGCCAAGCCCTATAGGTTTCAGGAAGTGCTTTATTCGCCTCTTTAAATGTATCGATCTTGCTCATTAGGATTACCTTCTGTGTCTTGAGCGTTGTGTTCGCTCCCTGGAGTAATGGATATGTTTTCTACTCAGCCGATTTTGTCCTGACGGTACTTTTCATCCGGGCGCGTGGCGATGCGGTCTATGTCGGCGGGCGTCATAAACTGGGGACCGCCCGCGCTGTAAACGCCGATCAAGACATGGGACATCTTTTCCGCCATGTCAGTAATGTTCGTCACCGCTTTGGCCGTCGGGCCCAGGGCGAAAAGCCCGTGATTCTGCAGTGCGATAGCCTTGGGAAGCTCATTTTCCCGTTCAACAAAGGACCGCACCCGGTCACGCACTTCTCTGGCCAGTACCAGCCCGGGATCCACATAGGGCACAAATACGGTTGCGCGGCCCATAACAACAATATGATCAGGACACAAGCGTCCTGAAAAAGCCGCTTCGGCGTTTACGGAGCACAGGATGCCGTTTGTAGCCACCGGATGGGTGTGTCCAATAAAACAATATTCCGGGTAGGCATACAGCAGGGCGTGCATCATGGTTTCCACGGAGGGCATGCGAACTTCGCCGGAATCGATCAGGGAGCCGCGTAGCGCTTCCTTCACATCCGCGTCAGTGGCATCCTTCGCGTCCAGAATGCGGGTTACCCGGGAAATGGATACCGGAAGAAAATCCTTTTCAGTCATCGTGCCAAGACAGGTTCCGGATGCTTTTATATAGAGGCTGTCCCCGTCTATCCGGGCGGAGGTGTTCCCTTCTCCCAGTATGGCATACCCCCGGCGCTCGTCGCCAAGGTAATGGGACATGCTGACTAAGTCCTGCAAGATCTGCGATGTGTTCATTGGATATTCCTTTCTATGGGGTGATCGGTGTGTTTACGTTGCCCCCCATCGCACCCTTGGATAAATCATAGCAAAAGAGACGGCCATTCAGCCAATACCATACTAGTTCCCGCACATTTTCCCTGTTCTGTTTGTGTTTGATTTAGAATAGCCTATGAAACAACAATGATTTGAATACTTCGTTAAAGGAATCGTTATGAATCGTCATCGCTTATATTATTGTCTCCCGGTGTTAGTGGTGTCCACAGTACAGACAGTCGCCTGGGCAGAAACGGTATTCAACCTGGGAACCGCCGTCCTGAAGATTGACGAAAAGGGATATGCGACGATGGAAGTCCCCGAGGGACAGGACGTCTTCCCTGCATGCGCGGAACCCATTCTGGAGGTTGTTGTTGGTGAGGACCGACTGGTTCCGGAATTGGTCCACCTTGAATCGGACCGCCTGACCGCCACGTTCCCCGGAGGCGGACTGTGCGCGTATGACGTTCTACCCGGCGACGGCTTCGCCTTGTTTGAGTTGACCCGGCTGGAATTCTCGGTGCCACCGGAAAAACTGCGCCTGTTTTCCCTGGCACTGCCCGGTGACGCGGAGATACTGGGCACGCTCAATGCCGGCAGCACGGCCTCGCACACCGTCTCGCTGTCGGCGGCGGAGCCCAACATCCACCCGCTCATGCGCAGCCTCGCGCGCCATGAATCCGACCGCTCCGGATGCACCCACACCATGACACTAACCGATCAGGCCAAGGCGGGACAGGGCGCGACCATTTTTACGGCGCACAATGCCGCCGAACCCGGTGGATGGTCCGTGTCCACCCGGCAACTCCCCCACGCCCTCGACCTGAGCGGACTGAAATCTATTCGCGCGTGGGTGCATGGCGACGGCAAGGGTGAACAATTGAAAATCCAGCCCGCCGACGACCGAGGCGGCTGCCGGGACACCTATATCCCCATTACCTTCACAGGCTGGAGACACGTCACTGTTGAGGAAGCCCCCTACGACACGCTGCATCCGGAACGCGTCACCGGCCTTAATATCTATTACAACGGCATCCCGGCCCATGAAACCGTGACCTGCATCGTTGATCATATTGAGGCGGTGGTGGAACGTAACGGCGTTGAGGAGGCGGTGCTGCTCGAGGATTTCGAACCCGGTTCCGCCTATTGGGCCGATCCGGGCAAAGTGCTGGCGCTGGAAACCCTTGCCACATACGGCCTGCAACCCGCCCGATTTGGGATTCTCGCCGCCCCGCGCGAATCGTTCATGGAGGTCATGGAACGCTTCGAAGCGGCCGCGGGCCTGCCCTCCCCCAGGCCGGGAGGGATATGGAACAAACGGTCGCCGGGGATCAAGCGCTCCTACCTGTTCATCACCCGTTTCAAGGAATCCCAGATGGAACCCGTGCTCGCACTGGCCCGGCGCGGCGGGTTCGACATGATTCTCATGGGCCAGGAATCCTGGGCAAAGGCCACGGGCCACTACGAGATCAACACCGATCATTTTCCCGACGGCCTGAAGTCACTCGCACGCACGTTCCGGCGCTTTCAGGAGGAAGGATTTCACGCCGGCCTTCATTTCCTGGGCCCGTCCATCTATCCACCTGATCCCTACCTTACCCCCGTACCCGATCCGCGCCTGGTCCGTGACGCCTCGGCCCTTCTCGCGGCGGACGTAAATGAAAATACGGGCATGTTGCTTACGGCAGCCGCACCCACTGATTTCCCCGCCGAGGACGGCGGCTATTTGGGCGACGGCACCGTGGTGCAGCTAGGCGATGAACTGATCTCCTACGGGGCGCGGTCCCTGGATACCCGTTTCGGATTCCTGCAGTGCCAACGAGGCATTCTCGGCACCAGGGCCACCGCCCATGAAAAGGGGCGGCCGGTGCGCCATCTGAAACGCTCCTACGGCTATTTTCTTTTCGACATGGATACGACGCTTATGGACGAAGTGTCCTCCAATTTCGCCCGGGTTGCCAACGCCTGCGACATCGACATGATCTATTTCGACGGTTCGGAGCGGCTCCAGGGGGAACACTGGTATTACAATCCCCGGCTGCACAAGGCCTTCTTTGACAAACTCGCCCGCAAAGATATCCTGATCCAGGCCAGCAGTTACAGCCACTACTCCTGGCACATCCTTGCGCGAAGCGCGTCCGCGGACGGTCACGGCGATCTCAAGGGGTACCTCGATGAGCGCTCCCCCGCATTTGACGGCATGAAACGCAACGGCATGCCCCTGGACATCGGCTGGTATTACGGCTATGACACCAGCTGCACCCCGGACATGTACGAGTACATTCTAGGCGCAACCATCGGCTACGATTCCTCCATGTCGTTCCAGGTGTCGCTGGACGCCGCTTCCAAACATCCCTTCACCGGTGAAATCCTGGATCTGATTTCCCGCTATGAACGGCTGCGCCTGTCGGGGCGCGTACCGGAAACCATGCGCGCGCTGCTTCGCGTCGATCCCGCGCTGGGCGGTGTAAAAACGCCGGAGAAACGCGCCAGCCTGCTCGATATGCGCCGCGAATACCGCCTGGTAAAGAAGGATGGAAACGATGTGTTTCAGCGGGTAGCTTACGGGCCGTGGCATGAGATTACCGGCACGGAAACAGCCGCGTGTTCCTGGCCGGTCCGGGTTACGGACGGCCCGGCGGCGGTAGGTGTTCAGTTCCATGTGCAACCCGGGCCCTGGCTGGAAGCAGGTCCGGCCTACCATGCGGCCGAGGCGGTCACGCTGGAAAGTTTTGATACGCTCGCGCCGTATTTGAAAGTTCCGGGAGAGATCGAGCCGGTTCTGGACGCCGCGAACGGGATGGCGGGATCCACGCTTGCGGGTGTGGCGCACCATATCCGCATCAGCGAAACGGATGCCAGGGCAGGCGGCCGCTGCGCCGTCTACACCGCCGAAAACACGCTTGACGCCAACACAGGCTGGTCCGTGTTCGGCAAAAGTTTCAACCCGCCGCTGAATCTGTCCGCCCACCAGGCCATCGGTTTTTGGCTCAAGGGCGACGGCAAGGGCGGTCTGTTCAAACTGCAGATGCTGGACGGCGTGAAGGCCACGGACTTCTACATCACCAATGACTATGAAGGCTGGCGCTACCATCAGATCCCGCGACCAGAAACGGATCCAATCGATTACAGCCTGGTCCGTGTGCTGAATTTCTATTACAATGGATTGCCCGCCAATACCACCGTCTCCTGCGCCATTGATGACGTGAAAGCCCTGGCCTCGGTAGACGAACAGCTCCTGGAGAATCCGCAGGTGGAAATTGACGGGCATGTTCTGGTGTGGAAAGGTCCGTTGACAGCGGGACAATACGGGTTCTTCTGGCCAGGGGAAGCGTCGCGCCGTTATGGCCCGGAATTTTCGGAACCGGTGTTGAGCGAAAATGACGCCCCCGCTACGGTACTCGCTAAAGGCGACTATACGGCCCGTTTCAGCGCACCGGGCGGTATCGTTTCTCCCATTCGGGTCCGTGTCACCCTGCAGCCCCCGGAACACTATGTCATCCCACCGGAAGCCCAACACGACTTAATGGAGTAACAGGGTAAAACGCAGGTCAGACCTTCCAGTCTGTCCGGCAGAATATGGGCAGACAGGAATGTCTGCCTCCCATTCTTTTCCGTTCTTTTACCAGTCAGTTGCCCCTTTGTTGATTGACATTATGGAAAAGGGAAGCATAGACTTTGAAAATCAAAGGAGATTATGCAATGAAAGCACTGATAGCGACTTGTGTCCTGTTGTCCGCACTTTCAACCTTGTGCTGTCATGCGGAACAGGTGGAGGCAACGCCCGCCGCATCTAAGCCACAAGCGGCTGGCTTCACCGGGCCAGAGGTACCCGCACTTACACCGCTTGTGGGCGACTATGTCAATGTCGGCGTGCGCACTCCGGAGGAAAACACGGATATTAACCGCCTGCTGACGGTGCTGCAGGAAATGGGCGCGAAAGACTACATGCACCTGGTGTGGCAGGAAAAGCACTACCCTAAGGCATGGCAAGATTTCCAGCGCATGGCCCCGGAATTCCAAAAGGCGGGTGTCGGCCTGTGGTTGTACCTGACTCCGCCGTCGGAGGGCGTCCCCGAACCTTTCGGCGACGATTATATCAAGTGGGCCGTTGAGTGCGCCCGGTTGGCGCAACAGTACCCCGTTATAAAAGGCCTCTGTATAGATGACTTTAACGGCAATGTCAGCAAGTTCACACCCGCCTACTGCAAGCAAATGATGGGAGAAGCCCACAAGATCACCCCACAACTGGCCTTCCTGGTGGTATGCTATTATGGATACCAGGAAACGATCGCCCCCCATGTCGAGGCGGGCGTCATTGACGGCGTTATTTTCCCCTATTTCTATCCGCACAAAAATCTGTCGGACACGTCTCTCCTGCTGCCGCAGATCACCACCTACCGGGAATGGCTAAACGAACGCACGACAATGGGCGGCCTGACGCAAAAGATGCCTCTCGTGGTCATGGTCTATGGGACCAAGCATTCCCAGTCCCCGGACGAACCAACCCCGGCCTATATCAAGCAATGCCTGGAGATCGGATTGGAAGCCACGAAAAACGGCCTCGCTTCCGGCGTTGTTATGTACTGCCTGCCCAAAGACAAACCGGAATTTGTTAAAAACGTGGCGGAGGCCTACAGGAGATACAGCAAAACCGACCCATAAGAACACAGGGTCGTTTTGTCCTGCACATGCTTGCCCATCCCGTGTTCTGCAGTACGATCATCCCGACACCGGTACCACATACTGCGCCGTTTTGAATTCCCGCCCGTCAAAGAGGCAAAATCCACGTTAACATCCCCGTAACATGAACTGTTGCCTCTGTCATAGGAGTATCTGCCCATGTCCTTCATTCGATCTGCCAAATCACTTTTTTTTTCGTTTACCTGCGTGGCTTTCTTTTTCCCGCTGACACCGGCGTCGGCGGAGGCAACGCCGGCTGTGGACCCGGAAATGTCCGCCGCGATTGACTGGCCGCAGCCGGACCGCCCCCTCGCCGAACGTTTCGCCGTCCCGTCAGCGGACGCGCGTATTCTTAAGATCGTGCATAACCTGCCCGATGGGCTGGAGGAACAGGACCAGCTTTTCCAGAAACTGGTGGCACAGGGTTTGGGCGGCATGGTCGTTAATGTCTCTTTCAACGAATACATGGAAAGCGAGGCGAAGTGGGAAGCCTTTATCCGGGGCATTAACGAGGCGAAACGCCTGGGCATGTCGCTGTGGCTGTACGATGAATGCGGCTACCCGTCCGGTTCCGCGGGTGGCCTCACCCTGCGCGACCATCCCGAATACGAAGCGCGGGGCATGAATGCCGCGGATGCACCCGTCGTCGACGGGACTGTCTCCCTCGACCTGCCGCCGGGCACGCTTTTTCGCGCCGTGGCCATCCCCCTGCGGGACGGTATTGCTTTCCCGGGAGATGCTGTGGATATCACCGCCTCCGTTCAGGAAAACCGCCTTGACTGGACCGCGCCTGAAGGGGATTGGCATGTGTTTGTCTTTACCGAAAGTGTTTTATATGAGGGCACTCATGCGGCCCTGAGCCTGGCTCGCAAATTCCCCTACATCAACCTGCTCCCGCCGGAACCCACGGAGCGTTTTATCGAAATCACACACCAGGAATACGCGAAGAGGCTGGGAGATGACCTGGGACACTATTTCGCGGCGACCTTTACGGATGAACCGTCCCTGATGAGCCTGTTCCTGGCGGAGCAGAAGCACCGCGTGCTGCCGTGGTCGGCGGACTTTGCCGACGAATTTCAACAACGGCGCGGGTACGAAATGATTCCCCTGTTGCCCGCTTTATTCACGAACGCCAATTCGCAAGGCATGAAATTCCGCTACGACTTCTGGAACACCGTGGGCGAGATGGTCTCGGAAAACTTTTTCGGCCAGATACAGGACTGGGGCCGTCAGCACAACATTCCCAGCGGCGGCCACCTGCTGGCCGAAGAGTCCTTTCTGTCGCACATCCCCCTCTACGGCAATTTCTTCCAGTGCCTGCGGCGACTGGACGCGCCCAGCATGGACTGCCTGACCAGCATTCCCGAGAGTGTGCCCTGGAATGTGGCAAGGATGATCGGCAGCGCAGCGGATCTCGAGGGCCGCGTCCTTACCATGAGCGAGACTTCGGACCATTCCCAGCGGTATCGGGCTGAAGGCGACACGCGACCCGTGCGCGTGGTGACCGAGGAGGAAATTCGAGGAACCTGCAACCGTTTGATGCTAAACGGTATCAACACCATCACGAGTTACTACTCTTTCAGCGAACTGGACGAAGAACAGATGAACCGGCTCAACGCGTGGGTCGGACGCTGCTGCACGATGCTGCGCGGCGGCTATCAGGTCAACGATATCGCACTCCTTTATCCCGTGGAGTCCGCTTGGGTGCGTTTCACCCCCGCCACGCGCTGGGTCGCAGGCGCGCCCCCGGAAGCGCACCGGGTCGAACGCGTTTTTCACGACGCCGAAAAGAACCTGTTCCTATCACGGCGCGACTTTACCCATATCGATGCCCGAACGCTTGTCGAAGCCCGCGTGGAAGGCGGCGCGCTGTGTTACCGGGACCTGCGCTGGCGCGTGGTGGTGCTGCCGGATGCGGACACGCTACCCCTGGCCGCCTGGGAAAATCTGGAACGCTTTTACCTGGACGGAGGTGTTATCGTCGCACTTACATCACGGCCGTTAAACAGCGACACGGAATTTCCCTCCTCCCGCGTTCAGGAAATCGGCAGCGCCTTCTTCGGGGAAGGCGATGCGTCGGGCATGATGGTAAATGATTCGGGCGGCGTGGGCATCTTCCTGCCCCGGGGTACGGAGGCGCTGCTGCCGGCCGTGCTTGACGCCGTACTGGAAAAGGACGGCCAGGTGAGCGATGAAACCGCCCCCCTGCGCACGGCGCACCGGTTTATCGACGGGCACCATGTTTACTTCATCATCAATGACAGTGGACAGCCCTGGGAAGGGACGCTAAATTTACCCACGGCCGGGGCGGCGGAACAATGGGATCCCGCCACAGGACAAATTACAGCACTGGATAGCGGGAAAAGCATACCCCTCCGGCTCGAAGCCTACGGGGGAATGCTCTACCGTTTCCGGGAGGCCATTGTCCCGCTTCGAAAGTCCGTCGAAGGAAACGTCATCCCGGGAATCACCACTCTCCCGTTTCCGGAAACCGCACCAACCTTTTCCCACGGCCAGTTTGTTACCCCTTCACTTGAACAGGATGGTGAGCGGAACATGCCCGAACAGTCGGTATGGCGCGCGGAAGGCCTCATTACCAAGAACGCGGTGGACACCTTTCTCTTCACCATCTTCACCTATCCCGAGCCTGTAGACCTGAGCCAGGCCGCGTATGTAGCTGTAGACGTGTGGCTACCCGAGGGACAAAAGGCGTCCGTACCACTGCTGGTGATTCTGCGGGACACGTCCGGGGTTGAATATTTCGCACAAGCAGGGATACCCATGAACGCGTCCGGGCACCATTGCTGTCACACCGCCTTAAACCGCTTTGAACGGGCGGGCTGGTCCGCCGTCACGGATAAGCCGCTGGACACCTCGGCCATATCTCTTATTCGTGTCGGCTGGGGCGGCTACCTGGGCACGGAAAATGAAACGGTCGCCTTCAGCCTCACCGCGCCGAAACAGGCGCGGCTGGAGTAAAAGGCCTAAATAATATACAAACTTTCCGTGGCGAAACAGGCGTCGCTGGTAAGGTTGAGTCCCAAGGTCCGCAATCCGGCCTCATCACCGGGGGTGGGAATGTGGGTCATGTGCATGTCGCAGCCCTTGAGTTCTTTGAGCTGTTCAATGGCGAGCGTGGTGGCGCTGTTGGAAGGCGTTGAGGCGCCCACGGCGATCAGGGCCTCTTCCAAATCAAGGCTGATGCTTTTGCCGTCTCTCATGCCCCGTTTCATGTCGCCGATAGCCTCAATAATGTTGGGGGAAATCAGGTGGATCCTATCCGGGATCTCCGCCAGGTGCTTGATGGCGTTCAGCACGGTACTTGTCGCGGCGTGCATCAGGGGGGAGTTGCAGCCGGTAATAATGGTGCCGTCCCGCAGTTCAATGGCGGCGCCGCAGAATATGCCGTCGTTCCCTTTCTGATTGCGCTCCGCCCTTTCCGCAGCCTCCCGAGCAGGAACCACCACGCGCCTGTCCTCTATCTGTACCCCCAGTTCATTCATAATGAGCTCTACCCGCTCCACGGTTTCGCGTTCCGCAAGGCCCATCATGTATTCGCAGCGGCAGCGCAATACCCGCCGGACTACCTCCTGCCTGGCGGCCTCACGGGCAAGTTCGTCATCCACGATGCTGAACCCGACGCGGTTCACGCCCATTTCCGTGGGTGAACGGTAGGGACTCTCCTCCCGGGAGATTTTTTGCAGGATGCGTTTCAGCAGGGGGAACGCTTCCACATCACGGTTATAATTGACGGTGGTTTCTCCGCAGGCTTCCAGATGGAAAGGATCGATGACATTCACATCCCTAAGATCCGCCGTGGCCGCCTCGTAGGCGACGTTCACCGGATGCTTCAGGGGGAGATTCCAGATGGGAAAGGTTTCAAACTTGGCATATCCGGCCCGCACGCCCCGGTCATACTCGTGGTACAACTGGGAGAGACAGGTGCCCAGTTTGCCGCTGCCGGGTCCCGGTCCGGTAACCACCACCAGAGGATGGGTCGTCTCAATATAGCTATTGCTGCCGTAGCCTTCCCTGCTGACAATAAGATCCACGTCCGTGGGGTAGCCCTTCGTGGCGCGGTGGGTATATACGCGCAGACCGCGCCGTTCCAGTTTGTTCTTAAAGAGCAGGGCGGACGGCTGGTCCTCAAAACGGGTGATGACCACGGCGGTAATTTCCAGGTTCCAGTCCCGTCGCAGATCGTCTATCAGTTTCATAACGTCCACGTCATAGGTAATGCCGAAATCGGCGCGTACCTTTTTTCTGTCGATGTCCCCCGCATAGATGCAAAGAATGATATCGATCTTGTCCTTGATTTTCTGGAGAAGTCGCATCTTGACGTTGGGATCATAGTGGGGCAGCACGCGTGCGGCATGATAGTCGAAAATCAATTTGCCGCCAAACTCCAGGTAGAGTTTGTTGTCAAAACGCTGAATACGCTCCATGATTTCGGCGGTTTGTTCCGCCAGATATTTATCAACATCAAAGGCAATACGGTTCGATTGGGTCATTGGGATCTCCGTTTCTCCATCCTTGAAAGTAACGTCATTTTAATGGCTTGGACGCAGGGGAATCAATGGGCACTTTTGCCGGCTTGGATTTACCCCCCCAAATTCACTACTATGTTCACTGACGCTTGCGTCCGCCATGTCCTGCAATTCCAACAATCAAAGGAGAAATGAGATATGCCACTCATGAACCGTCGCCAGTTTATCCGCTCCACGTCCGCCTTCGCGGGCGCCTCGCTGCTTCTTTGCGGCTCAAAAGCCTCCGCGCGCGTCATCGGCGCCAACGACCGCCTTCGTATCGCTGTGGCAGGGCTTAACGGCCGCGGCCAGTCCCATATCGGGGGCTGGCTGGAACAGGAGAACGTGGAAATCGCCTACGTGATCGATCCGGACCAGCGGGTCCTGGCCCGGGCATTACGGGCCCTGGAAAAGAAAACCGAAGGCAAGTATGCAACCAAGGGCGTCAGCGACGTGCGCGAGGCGCTCGACGACCCGAACCTGGACGCCATTTCCATCGCGACGCCCAACCACTGGCATTCCCTGATGACGATCTGGGCCGCCCAGGCCGGCAAACACGTCTACGTCGAAAAACCGATGAGCCATGATGTCGCCGAAGGCAGGGTCGTTGTGGAAGCGCAGAAAAAATACGGTGTGGTCATCCAGCATGGCACGCAAAGCCGGAGCGACGCGCAGATCGCCGGGCTTCACGAAGCGATCCATGCGGGCAAATTCGGAAAATTGAAAATCGCCTACGGCTACTGCTGCAAACCTCGCGGCAGCATCGGTTTCGAGGAGTCCTCAGACCCGCCCGAATACCTGGATTGGAACCTGTGGCGCGGCCCTGCGCAAATCGAGCAGTTCCACAAGAACTATGTCCATTACAACTGGCACTGGTTCTGGAAATCAGGTAACGGCGACCTGAACAACCAGGGGACACACCAGCTGGATATCGCCCGCTGGGCTATCGATACCGACCAGACTCACCCGGTGCGGGCGATGGCCATCGGGGGACGCTTCCAATGGAACGACCAGGGCGAAACACCCAACACCATGTTCGGCATCGCCCAATACCCCAACGGGCAATACGTGTTCTTCAACGTGCGCAACGTTAATTATGAAGGGTATGAACACCAGGTCGAAAATGAATACTACTTCGAGGACGGCGGTAAAATCATCCGCAACAAGTACTACGCCAAGGGAAGCGACACGGGGGAAGACGTTAACCTTCCCGAAGGCAAGGTGACTCCCGGCGGGAACTGGACCAGTTTCATCGCCGCCTGCCGCGCGGGCGATCCGAACATGGCCAACGGCAACGCCCCGGATTCCCATTACAGTTGCGTGCTTGGCCACCTGATCAACAACTCGTATCGGCTGGGTGTGAAAGCGCCGTTCAATCTCAAGGCGGGACAGTTCGGGGACAATCCGGACGCCTATGAACACTTCGCGAAACTGCATGATGTCATGAACAAGGGCGTCGGCGTGCCGGAAGACGGCAACGAGTACATCGTCGGGCCATGGGTAACCTTCGACCCGGCGACGGAACAGTTTACCGGCGACAATGCCGCCGCGGCAAACGCGCTGCTGAAGGACGCCAACCGACCGGGATTTGAGATCCCCGCCCCGACCGCCGTCTGATCCCAAGTAAGGCGGCACGGTCTGAAAGACCAGCACCGCTTTTGATCTGAATAATACGTTGCGGGTTTCGGCCACTATTATCGCGACCGGAACCCGCAACATTTCTTTTGTCTCGACCCTGTGCGTTGTCTGCGACATTAACAGCGCCGGAAGCATCTTATGCCGCGTTGCGCCGGTTCTAGCAGTTCATTGACCCATAGGCGGAAAAAGAGGTTCTCTATCTTTCCCACGCGTTTTTGAGCACGCTAATTGTGACTCGCGGTTCGTAATCGTCCATCGTAATTGTGTTTCGTAATCGGGTTTATGTTTCACGTTCTCGATTACGAGTTACGAGCACGAGGCACGATTACGAGTTACGAGCACGAGTTACGAGCACGAGGCACGAGCACGAGTTACGAGCACGAGTTACGAGCACGAGTTACGAGCACGATGCACGGGCACAAGCTACGAGCACAAGTTACGAGCACAAGGCACGTGCACGAATACTATGAATCGTTTAGTTGTGGGCAAGAGCCGCATTATGAACACGCGAGGTCAGTTCTGGATATTGAAGAGGCCGATGACGCTCGCCAAGCTCGGCAGGACTGGCTGGGTCGCGCCCAGGTCCATGGATGTTGTGTTATCCTGTCCCGGCGCGGGAGCCACATAGGGCACCCATGCGACGTGCCCGTCCATGTACAACACATTGCAGCCGCCCGGCACATGATTAAAGAACTTGATGCCGCTCAAATTGCCGAATTGGTCCATCAGCGCAAAAATGCCGCTTTGCGCCATGGCGGAAGTCTGGGGATTGTTCACATCGGTGATCAGAAACCGTTCATTACCCTCTTTCAGACGATAAATGGTATCGCCGCCCCCATTGCCAATGCCGGACTCCACCGGAAGATCGCTGTCGGCAACCAGGTTCAGGGCACAATGCCAATGGGCTTGTCCGAGTTCCAGTTCCCGCTCACGTACGCCAGGGCTCGGCCCAACAGCGCGTCCGCGGCTTTGCCGAACTGTTTAGACACGAGGCCGCCTTCGGGCACATTAAAATCGAAGGCTGCGGCCGCTGCGCCGAGATTGGCCAGTTCGTTAATATCAATCGGGGACAGATAGGGCCGCTGCAGCAGGTCAAACATCCAGCCGATGTACACATAGCTGTAGGCGGCCTTGTAAGTCTGGTCCTCTTGCCAGAAATCCCACTCGTCATCATCATCTTTCAGGGTGTCCACATCATCTTCGGGATCGGAAGGACAGATCAGAATAGCCGGGTCACTGTTGTAATTGGGATACCAGGCTGCCACCTGGGGCGTGGTGGCCATCTCGAGCATTTCATAGTCGATTCCGACACCAGGCCAGCCGGGTATGTTCTTATTGGTAATCTGTATAGGCGGCCAGTAGTCTTTCTGTTCATCCGAATAGAGCTTGAAAATGGTGCCCCACTGTTTCAGGTTGTTCTGACAGGATTTACGGCGCGCCGCCTCCCGGGCCCGCGCGAGGGCAGGCAATAAAATCGCCGCTAAGATTCCTATAATAGCAATCACTACCAGTAATTCGATGAGGGTAAATCCGTTTCGTTTCATTTTTGTTAAGACTCCCTTTGCACCTTGCCTGTAAATTACACGTATAAACGTACGCCATAAAACTTTTGGAACACCACCACCCGAAGTGTTGTTGTCCCGCCTCAGTAGAAATAGGACTTCTCAACCAGCCAAAATGTGTAGGCTAGAAAGGAGAAGTCATGAACAAAAACCGCAGACATTTTACCGCCGAGGAGAAGGTGGCCTTATTGCGTCGCCAC
>JAAYBJ010000283.1 GCA_012730105.1 Candidatus Hydrogenedentota bacterium | reverse complement strand
TTGGCTGGCTGCTCGTGCCGCTCTCCGAAGTGCTGTATCACTTGCAGAAGCCCCTGCTGGAGGCGGCCGGCATGGGGCTTTTCTCACTGGTGCTGACCTGGTGGAGCCTGAAGCGGAAAAATGTGTTGCTGCCCTTCCTCATCCACCTGTATATCGAAGTGCTGCTGATTGCGGCCCGGATTCTGGTGTTTTAGTAGATTATCGGCTCATCCTAAAAACGGCAGTTGAATTCTGAAGCGGTTTTCAAACCAAAGGACTTAAAGGACATAAACGACCAAAAGGACAGTAAAACGTTTTCCCGGTTGGTGCGTCCTTTACGTCCTTTAAGTCCTTTCGGTCCTTTCTTTTAAGAGGTCTTCCCGGCGTTAACAACCGTTTTTAGGTTCATACTTTTACGAGTGCGAATGCTAAAAATCGTTGAGTTGTGGGCAATGCCCGCGTTAACGCCGCCTCCTGGGCTTTTCAGGCTTCTCGTCTTCCTGTTTTTCCTGCAATTGCTGTTGTTGGGTTCGCGTGGCGCCGAGAATGCCGCCGCCGATACGGAAGATGGAGAACAGCATTTGTCGGGGCGTGTCCAGCAGTTTCATCGCTTCGCCCGTCATTTCCGCGGCGCCGCTGACAAGGGTAACGCCCACGGGCGGCAGGCCGGCCAGTTCCCCCGTGGGACTGAACGTGGGGCCGGTGATATGGAATCCCAGTTCAATGTCACGCTGGGTCATGCGGAATCCCTGTACGTTGAAACTGTCCCGCAGGATCGGCAGCTGCTCCGCCATGTCCGGGGTGACGGCGATATCCACCCGGTAATCCATGTCGCCTTCCATGACCCATACGCCGTCCCCCTTGATCTTCATGCCGGGAAGTTGAATCATGAGGTCGTTGGTGTGGATGTGATCGCCTTCGATACGCACCGTTGAAGACGCGCTTTCGAATTGGAGGGCTGCGGGGTGGAGGGTGGCGAAGGTGTCGCTGAAAGCGTGTTTGAAGGTGTCGCGCAGCGGGTCGGCCAGAAAATGCCCATTGGTAATTTCAAAGGCTCCTTCCGCGCGCAGGGTGGTCCTCGGGTCGTCCTGGTCCATGGTGTAGGAAATGTTGCCGGACAGGTCGCCCTCCAGGATCTCCGGCAGTGCCAGGTGGCGTATGGGATACCGGGCGGGAATGTTTTTCCCCATTGCTTTCAAGGCGCCCACGTTGTCTTTTTTCTCATGCACATAGGTGCCTTCGGCATGGCCGTCGCCGATATCGGCGCTGCAGGAACGGAATTCCGTCTTGTCCGGGCTGTTGTGCACTTCCGCAACGAAATTGCTTCCCTCCCATGGAGGCACGGTAATGGTATCGGCGGCTAACTTAAATATCCAGTACCGGGAAGTATCCTGTGCGGGCTGTCCGCTTTTCTTTGCGTCCGCCGCCTTTTTCTCTTCCTCTTCTTCAAAGTACTTTAGGGCAAGTTCGTCCGTGTATTCGGGCTCATCGGAACCCAGCGGCAGCAACCAGGTTTCGCCGAAAGGAGGCACATGCCCTTCCGTGGCATGCACGGTAAGCTCGGCGGTTTTCGGCTGGCCCTGGATATTGTTCATGGTTACCGAAACGTTGGCGTTACGGCAAACCAAGGGTGATGAACCATTGTCAGGCAGAAAAGTGATGTGGTCAAACACGCCCCCCAGGGTGTCTATCTTGTCTCCAAGCACGTTCCCCGCGGCGTTTGATTCATAAAAACCATCCTTGCAGGAACCGCCCGTCGTGGTATAGGGGATATTGACGCACTTCCCTGCGCTGTTCACTTCGAGATGGGGAACATCCAGCCGGATATGCTTGCTTTTCCATTTGTCCTGGTGCCGGATATATTCAAAGCGTCCCAGGAGATGGGTGTCCTCGATATAGGCCTCTCCCTGGACGTCGAGGGTCTTCCCTGGGACAATGGTCAAATTCAGTTCTTTGATCGTTGCGCCCACGCCCACGGGTTTGCGGAGCCACCATTCAAAGGCAACCATCCCGCGCGTCACGTCCATGGATGACGTGAGTTTGACCGCGCCGCCGCGATTGTATTCACCGCTGATGTTGAATCCTATGTCGCCCCCGATCCAAAGGCCCTTCGTTACGTGGTGCAGGGGCGTCTTTTCTATGTGGGTAAGGGTGCCGTTCACTTCCCCGCTTAATTTCCCGTCGGATGGGCTGTATGCCAGCCGGGCGAAGAGCGGCTTTCCGGAAACACGGGCCGTTATGGGGTTGAGGCGTATTTCGGAGTCCGCCAGGGTTACGGTGCCCGTAATGTTTTCCGCCTCGATGTCATATAAAGTCGAGGTGACCGAACCATCCGCAATAGTTGCCGTGCCTTCGGGAAGCGAAGAGAAGTCTTCCCAGGTAAATGTCGCGCCGGTGAGGCTCATTTCGCCTTTAGGAAATTTTTTATCTACAGGTTGAAATCCGATTTCCGCACTGGGAACCTGGATGCTAGCCCTCAGCGCTGGCTTGTTCAGGGGGCCGTTCATCGTCAGCGCGATTTGGGGACTCTCGGAAAGTTCCAGTTCCAGTTTGCCCTGCTTCTGTAAGGATTCGGGTATCAGCGCAGGCAGGAAACGCTCTGTCGGCAGGCCGGACACGAGCGCGTCCAGGGCCACCACGGGCGGCGTTTGCTGAAAGTCCATGGAGCCTTTCAGGTCCAGCGTTGCCAGTTCTGATTGCAGGCCGCCGTCGCGTATAGCCAGCGTGCGACGGGAAGCGTCCCATTGCAGCAGGGCTTTCAAAATCAGGTTTTCATTCTGGATCGGGACGGGCAGCCCTTCGTAATTCAACCCGGAAGCCTGTATTTCCGCGTCCGCTAGAACCTGTCGTTCCGGGTTGCCCCAGGCATGAACAGCACAATCCAGGCGGGCGTCCAGACCCTCCGGCAGCGCCGTGAAGGCCCCGATCACCGTCGTGGTAAGTCCCTTCACATGCATCACGGTATCGAAATTGTTTCCCGGCTGGTACTGGCCGGAAATATCCACATCGACCAAATGCTCCGCGTAGGCAGCCTGTGCCTGAATCTGCCCGGAGATCATCGTGCCGCCGGACTTGGTGGAGAGCGTAAACGCCAGCGCCTGCAGCGAGACCGGCGCGTCCAGATCTTCCGAATGCAGTTCTACCGCGCAGTCCTCCCCGGTTATGGAAAAGGAAGGCAGCGCCTTGAATAACGGGGACGGAGCGGGGGGTGATACCTTTGGCCCGCCATGCCTCTTACTTTTCAGTGCAAGCCCCTCCAGGATTAGCCGGCCGCGGCC
Source organism: Candidatus Hydrogenedentota bacterium (assembly GCA_012730105.1). Classification (GTDB taxonomy): domain Bacteria; phylum Hydrogenedentota; class Hydrogenedentia; order Hydrogenedentales; family CAITNO01; genus JAAYBJ01. The sequence continues at coordinate 6,542 of JAAYBJ010000283.1, read as the reverse complement.
GATATGAACCTCGCCCACGGCGAGTTGCCCGCGAAGCAGGTCGACAAGGGACAGGTGAACCCGGAGGGTATCCACGTCCAGCACGGCGCTTCCCAGGCCGGGCAAAGGCGCCGCCGCGTGCAGGCCCGTGATGTGAAGCGTGCGTATGCCTTCCGTGCGCAGGGTGTCAAAGGTAAAATCCACACCCATGCGCGCCCTCACGGTGTTTATGGAAAACGATCGCGCGTGCTCGAGCCTGTATTTCAAGAACAACGCCCCGACACCGCAAAGGATGCCCATAATCACAAAAGCGGCCAGCACCGCCGGAACGATAAGGCGCCGCCGGATCTGTTGGACCCGGATATCCGCGTTATTCTGCTGCAGCGTTCTTCTCCGCCTCCGCCTGGGGTTTGACGGCCCAGGGCAGGTCTCTGGTCATGAGTATCTGGCCCCGCAACTTTTCGACTACCTCGGGATGATCGCGAAGGTACTGGCGCGTGTTCTCGCGGCCCTGCCCGAGATTTTCGCCTTCATAGGAAAACCATGCGCCGCTCTTCTGTATCAGCTTGTCATCAATGGCCATGTCCAGAATATCGCCCTCACGGCTGATGCCCTCATTAAAGAGGATGTCGAATTCGGCTTGTCGAAAAGGAGCGCTTACCTTATTTTTGACCACTTTAACCCGTACACGGTTGCCCACATTTTCTTCGCGGTCCTTCAGGCCCGAAATGCGCCGGATGTCCAGGCGCATGCTTGAGTAAAACTTCAGCGCCCGGCCGCCGGTCGTGGTTTCGGGACTTCCAAACATGACGCCGATTTTCTCGCGAATCTGGTTGATGAAAATCAGCAGGGTCTTCGAGCGGCTGATCACCGCGGTGAGTTTGCGTAGGGCCTGGGACATCAAGCGCGCCTGGAGACCCATGTGGGAATCGCCCATCTCACCTTCCACCTCGGCTTTGGGAACCAGCGCCGCAACCGAATCCACCACGATCACGTCCACCGCATTGCTGCGGACAAGGCTCTCGCAGATTTCAAGGGCCTGTTCCGCCGTGTCCGGCTGTGATACGAGCAGGTTGTCGATGTCCACCCCGATTTTCTGGGCAAAGGTGGGGTCCAGCGCGTGTTCAGCGTCGATGTAGCAGGCAATCCCGCCGGCTTTCTGGGCATTGGCCACCACATGCAGCGCCAGCGTCGTTTTACCCGAGGATTCCGGTCCGAAGACCTCCACCACGCGGCCTCGAGGAAACCCGCCCACGCCCGTCGCTATGTCCAGGGAAAGGCTGCCCGAGGAGATGACCTGCACGCCCTCACGGAAAGAATCGTCCCCCAGGCGCACCAGGGTGCCCCGCCCGAATTGCTTCTCCAGTTGCGATACCGCGATGTCAAGGGCTCGCATTTTTCCTTTGTCGTCAGTTGAAGCCGCCATTATAAACTCCTTTGTTGATGTACTGAAATTATTTTCAGATATGCCAAGTGTGCCATATTTCCCGCATCATGTCAAATTCCACGCCCGGCGTGCCGGAGCGGGCGGGATTGAATGCATCCTCAACCTACAGGTAGAATATCATACGATGAATTCATATAGTGTTATCAATTTTTCCGTGCTCGGCGGTGGCGGTGAAGTGGGCGCGAATTGCTTTGAACTGTCCTTTAATGGTTCACGCATCCTTCTGGATTGCGGCACCCATCCAAAAAAGGAGGGAAAAGAGAGCCTGCCCGCCTTTGATCTGATGAATCAGCCGCCGGATGCATACCTGATTTCCCACGGGCATATCGACCATTGTGGGGCGATTCCTGTTTTGTGCAGGCGTTTTCCCGGGGTTCCGGGATTTGCCACGCCGCCCACGCGGCACATTGTGGACCGCATGCTGCACAACAGCGTCGTGGTGATGGATATGCTCGCCAAGGAGCGGGGCATCTCCGGGTATCCCTTATTCGACCACTATGATGTGGGGTATGCCATGCGGTTCTTGAGTGCCCGCGAATTTGGGGCCCCCTTTAATCCCGGAGAAAATACCGACATTGAGGCCACCTTTATTCACGCCGGCCACGTTCTCGGTGGTGCGAGCATTTTAATCCGGATACCGGGGCACACGCTCTTTTACACCGGCGACATATCCCGCACGCGGCAATGGCTCCTTGGGGGCTGTGCGCGCCCCAATAAGGCCTTGCGCGTAAACACGCTTGTGATCGAATCCACGCTGGGCGCCACCGATGACGATGGCAAATGCTCCTACGAGGAGGAAACCTGCCGTCTCGGCGACCGGATGCGGTGCGTTTTGGAACGGGGCGGCGCCGTGCTGCTTCCCAGTTTCGCCCTGGGGCGCACCCAGGAAATGGTGAATATCGTCGCTCAGTTGCAGGAGACGGGCCAGATCCCCCACACACCCATTTACACGGTGGGTCTTGGCAGGGCTGTTTACGAGATTTATGACAAGTTCACCGACTACCTGCATCCGGATGCGGTGTTGCGGCCGCTGTCGCACACGCACCGCCTCGGCAATGTATGGGACAAGGGCCTGGTGGAGGACCTGCTGCGCCGGCCTTCCGTGATCATCGCCACGTCGGGCATGATGACGGAAAATACCCCGTCCGCGCTTGTGGCACAGGCTATGGTGCGGCAGTCCCATCACGGTATCTTCTTTGTCGGATATCTCGACCCCGACACGCTGGGATATAAACTGCTCCACGCCGGCCCGGGGGACATGCTGCAGTTTGAATTGGACAAACCGCCGGTCGAAGTTGTATTGGAGGATATCGGCCAGTATCGTTTCAGCGCCCATGCGTCCCGTTCGGAACTGGTGGATATCATTCGCTGCGTGGATCCGGAACATATTATTTATGTCCACGGCGATCCCGATGCCCTCTCCTGGATGCGGGAAAATGCAGGCAATGGCGCCCGTGCCTTTGTTCCCGAAATCGGCCAGACGGTAACCATAGAGGCATAGCCATGGCAAAAAAGCGGCATTCTCCGGTTCAGCACCTGCTTTATGGCTTGGTCTGGATGTTTTTTACACTGACCAGGGCCTTGCCCCTGCGTTTTGCCCGGCACCTGGGAGCCGCCCTCGCGGCACTGGCCTATGTGGTGGTGCCGAGGGTCAGGAAAACCGGGCTGGCCAATTTGGACCTTGTCTATGGGGATACCTTGTCCACCCGGGACAAGAAACGTATTTTATTCGAATCGGTGCGAAACCTTGGCCTTGTCGCTGCGGAGTTCTCTTATTTGCCGACACTCCTCGCGGAAGGCTTCGAGTCGCATGTGACCGTGCGCGGCATTGAGAACATCGACCGTTCCCAAGGTTGCATTTTCATCGGCGCCCACCTTGGCAACTGGGAATGGATGCTTCCCGTCAGCCGTATGCTGGGACTTGAGACGGCGGCCATCGTGCGGGAGTTTGACGACCCCCGAATGGATGGGCTTGTGTCGGGGGTGCGGCAATCGAGCGGCGTCTTCCTTATTACGAAGGACAATGCCATGGGAACGGCCTTGCGTGTCGTCCGTGAAAATGGACAGGTCGGATTGCTTGCAGACCAGAATCCTAGGCAAAACGCGGTGCCGGTGACGTTTTTCGGCCGGGAGACCTGGGGAACCATCGGGCCGGCGCTGCTCGCTATGCGGGGAAAAGTGCCCATACACCCTATTTCCATGATCCGTAACGATACGGGCGGCTACGTGTTCACATTTTATCCCCCTGTCGAGTTGCGGTATACGGGGAGCATGATGGAAGACCTGCGCGAAAATACCCAGCGCTGTCAGGACGCCTTGGAGGCGATTATACGGGAATATCCCGGGCAATGGCTTTGGCTGCATCGACGGTGGAAACGCCGCGAACGACTGGAAAGTGAATGGAAAAAGCGGGAGGAAAAGCAGGCTGCCCGGTACGGAAGCGAGACTGCCGGTAAATCTGAAAGTGTTGCGGCGGAAGGGAAAGAACAACCATGATATCAATCGGTACCTGTGCATTGGGTGCGCGTCCCCGGGTGGCGGTTGCCATTCATGACGGGGAGGCGCACACGGATGTGAACCAAGCGCTGGCGGCCGGCGCGGACATGATTGAATTGCGCATTGACCAGTTTGCGGACAAAACAACGGCCCATGTACTTGCCGAAGTGAAACAATTTTCCGGCGTGCCGCGCATAGGCACCATCCGCAGTGCGGTCGAAGGTGGCGGTTGGTCCGGCACGGAAGAGGAGCGCCTCGGCCTGTACGAATCCATCCTGCCCGAGGTGGAAGCGGTGGACATTGAACTTGGCGCGGAGAAAATAAACCATCAAGTGATCAGTCTGGCGGCAAAACAGGGTGTCACGGTCATCGCTTCCTTTCATGACTTCGAGAAAACACCCACTTCCTCGTTTTGTGCCTCCTTGATACGACAGGGAATGGATCTTGGCGCGGATATCGTTAAAATTGCCGCACATTGTGAAAGCCGGGAGGATTTTCATCGTCTGACCGCCGTCCTTCTGGAACATCCGGACCGGAATCTGGTGGTAATTGGTATGGGAGCGCGTGGAATTCAGTCCCGCTTCCTCTTTCCCGCGCTGGGCTCGCTCATCACCTACACCTTCCTGGGAGTGCCCACCGCTCCGGGTCAAGTATCCCTGGAGGAGACGCTGCGCTTGATCCGGGTGCTGTACCCGTAAACCCAAGATCAGATATTGGCGTCGATAGCACGTGAACACAGCCCCACATACTACGCCCCAGTGGTGATCGCCCCAAAAAAGAAACGGGAAAAATGTTTCCATTTTTCCCGTTCCTGGAATTCAGTCTGGTGTTAGCGCCTCAGGTCTCAGTCCCAATAATAGATTGAGCGTGGACGGCAGGAAACGCGCTTGGTCACGGTGTACGGACGGCCGCCAAGGCCTCCACCCGCTACATTGACGGTACGCGTACATACCATTTTACGCTTGAGTTTTGCGGGGCGGCAGGTAACCGCCGCGCAGGGTGCTGCGGTACAGGGCGCCGCGGCACAGGGCGCTACGGCTTCCGCAGGCGCTTCGGCAGCAGGCGCTGCTTCACAGGGCGCTGGGGCTTCCGCGGGTGCAGGAGCCTCACACGGGGCCGGGGCTTCCGCAGGCGCAGCCGCGCACGGGGCGGGGGCTTCTGCAGGCGCAACCGCGCACGGGGCTGGGGCTTCTGCAGGCGCAGCCGCGCAAGGCGCCGCGGCGCAGGGCGCCGCTACCGGCACTGCCAGCATTACAGGGGTCGCCGGACGGGTGGTCATATAGAAACCGGGAGACAGGGCAACCGCCGTGCAGGGTGCCGCGCAGGGTGTTACACAGGGAGCCTGGGCCTGCGGGCATGCCACTGCCATAGGACACTGGGCACTCGCAATTCCGGCAAGCATAAACACGCTAACCGCCAGGAACATCATGGATTTCTTCATTGACAAACACTCCTTTCTAAGGTTTTCTTTTTTGGCGGGTGAGAACAAACCAAGCCTTGGATGACCTGTATTGGGCCGGGAAGGGTTTGGTATCAGCCCGCGTTCCACTACTTCTATACAGCAAAGCGACGCGTTTTTAGGAAACACAAACAGTAAAGATTTGCGTCTCGCCGCTTTGAAGCCTGCACATATTCAACTGTGCGTTGAAAGTAATCCATTTATTGAAGCGAATATTGTTCAAAAAGGAACTACCTTCACACGGTCGAAGGGGAAAACATCGCGTATATCCCCTCTATTCCTCGGCGCGTTTCACCATAGGAAATTTTAAAGCGGGAGAAATCACGATTCCCCCCGCTTAGGGTTCAACAATCGCTACTTGCACCAATCCACAAGCCAGGCCCCGCCGCAGCACCTGGGCGCACAGCATACCTGTTTCGGGCAGCATACGGGAGTAACCACCTTCACCGGCTTGCAGCACACGGGGGCGCAGACCACCGGCTTGCAGCACACGGGGGCGCAGACCACCGGCTTGCAGCATACGGGGGCGCAGACTACTGGTTTGCAGACCACGGGTTTGCAAACCACGGGCGCGGGACAGCATACAGGGGTAATCACCTTGACAGGGGTGCAGCATTTCACGGGCACGCAGCATTGCGCGCTGGCCGCTCCGGCGAGCAGCATAACTCCAAGCATAACGAACAACAGTGACTTTTTCATAGACCCAAGCTCCTTTCCAGAGATACTCTGTTTTGCGGGTGTCGAAACCGCTTCCTTTCACAGCCCCGGGCCGTGTGGAATCGATTTCAACATACCTCGCACCCTCTACATGGTTACTTGCTAAAGCGACATGCTTTATTAAGTCTCAAGCCCTTATGACGCTTATGCCCGACAACATTTCCATCCATAAGCACAACACATACGCCTAAACACAGTATCTTCTGTGTTTGTATTTAACAGATCCTATTTCGCTATGATTGCACCCACTTGATCCGCTGAAACCGTGTAAGATTCATTATAAATGATGAATTAGAAAAAAGCAAGCTCTTTTTATGTGCGTATTCCGACGATTCCGCCCTCTTGTTCCGAAGGATTCCGCCCTCTTGTTCCGAAGGAAGGCGCCCTCTGATTCCGAAGGATTCCGCCCTGGTATTCCGATTGAATCGGTCCCTTTGTTTCGGA
>JAAYBJ010000282.1 GCA_012730105.1 Candidatus Hydrogenedentota bacterium | reverse complement strand
GTAGGTATATAATATTTTACAGAGCACAAGAGGGTGGGCCGATAATGAGTCTTCATGATGAATATTATGCACATTCCAAGGAAGGGTGTACTCCAGAATCAGGGTGGCAACCGCTGCAGGAACATCTGCAAGGGGTGGCTGAAAAAGCGGGCCTGTATGCCGCGTTGTTTGGATCCGAGGATTGGGCCAAGACAGCGGCATGGCTTCATGACTTTGGTAAAAGCGATCCTGCCTTTCAAGCCTATCTTTTGCGTGAAAACGGCCTTGACGATACGGGATATGACGAAACTGGAAGGGGGCGGATTAATCATTCTTCCGCCGGCGCGGCACTCTCCATAGAAAAACTTGGGCAACATGTCGGCAAAGTGTTGGCTTACCTCGTGGCCGGACATCATGCCGGATTGCCGGATTGGCATTCCTCCGATACAGGGAATGCGGCGCTGTCTCTCCGATTACGGGAAGGGGAGGATAACCTGAATCATATCCGCGAGAAAGCAGACATGGTTCATTTTTCGCTTGATGAAAGTACCAGGCCACCCTGTTGGGCCAATTCGGAAAACTTTCATCTTTGGATGCGCATGTTGTATTCCTGTCTTGTGGATGCCGACTATCTTGATACGGAAGCCTTCATGAACGGAAACCTTGCCGGAGAAAGGGCGCAATTTCCCGCACTGGATGTTCTCAAGGCATCATTTGACGCCTATATGACAGAAAAAGTACGCAACGCGGCGACAACACCCGTAAATGAAATACGGCAGCACATTCTAACTGCATGCCGTGAACGCGCCAAAGAACCACCGGGGCTCTTCTCGTTGACAGTGCCGACCGGTGGCGGCAAGACACTTTCGGGTATGGCCTTTGCCCTGGAGCACGCGATAAGGCACGGCAAAACAAGAATCATCTACGTGATTCCCTATACCAGTATCATCGAACAAACCGCCAGGGAACTGAAGCGCATTTTCGGTGATGAAAGTGTTGTTGAACACCACAGCAACCTGAACCCGGAAGTGGAGACGCAACGTTCCATACTGGCGGCGGAAAATTGGGATGCGCCCATCATAGTCACCACCAACGTGCAGTTTTTTGAATCCCTCTACGCGGCCAAACCGGGACGTTGCCGGAAGATTCATAACCTTGTAAACAGCGTGGTGATTCTGGACGAAGCACAGTTATTGCCCCCTAACCTGTTAAAGCCTTGCGTGGATGTCATAAATCTTCTTACCCGGTACTTTAAGGTCACCCTGCTCCTCGCGACTGCAACCCAACCGTCCCTGCCCGGCCTGGATACTACGGTGGAAATCATGCCGGATACGGCGTCGCTTTATTCGTCCCTCAAGCGTACGAACATTCTGTTTCCGGACAACTTGAATAACTCCACTACATGGGAGGAGATCGCTGCCGATTTGTGTCGACACGAACAGGTGCTCTGTATAGTAAACACGCGCAAGGACTGCCTGACGCTGTATAACCTGCTGCCTGAAGGCGCCATACATCTTTCAGCCCTGATGTGCGGCGAACACCGTTCGCTGGTCATTGATGACATCAAGCGGCAGCTTCAGGCGGAAAAACCCGTAAAGGTGGTAAGCACACAACTCGTGGAGGCAGGCGTGGATATGGATTTCCCCGTAGTATATCGCGCCTTGTCCGGATTGGATTCTATCGCCCAGGCCGCAGGACGCTGTAATCGGGAAGGGAAACTGAACGAACAGGGACGCCTGGGCGAAGTACATGTATTTGTGCCTCCCACTCCGGCGCCAAGGGGGCTGTTGCGAAAAGGGGAAGACACAAGCCGGTCTCTATTTGCCTCCCTCGGATTTGATATGGATGCCCCGGATATATTTCAACGTTATTTTTCCCTCTTTTACGCACGGGTAAATGACTTGGGAAATGAGTATTATGAATGGCTGGTTCGCGATGTAAACCCGGGAATCGCCCTTCATTTCCGCACCGCCGCGGAACACTTCCGGTTGATTGATGACCGAGCGTATCGTCCTGTATTGGTTCAATATGGGGGCAATGAAAAACTGCTGAATACGCTTCGTATTATCGGGCCGAAACGGGACGTGATGCGTAAACTTCAGCGATACACGGTAAACGTGCCGGTTTCGATGGCGCACAGGCTGGCCAGCGATGGAATATTTGAGGAAATATATATGGGAATTTTTGCACAAGCGTTTCCTTCGTTATATGACGACAAGACCGGGCTTAACATATACGCGAGCAATCCAGACCCGGAAGATCTGTGTATTTGAAACAAGGGTTTACAAAACCTTACAGGAGGACCACTTTATGAGAGGATTTTGTCTGGAGGTAAGCGGGCCCTATGCCTGCTTTACCCGCCCTGAAATGAAGGTGGAACGGGTCAGCTATGATGTGATTACACCATCAGCGGCCCGGGCCATCTTCGAAGCCATCCTGTGGAAGCCCGCCATACGGTGGCGCGTTACCCGCATGGAAGTGCTTGCACCCATACGGTGGGCCTCGGTGCGTCGAAACGAGGTAGGCAAGGTCGCCTCACCGCGGACAAACGCGGTTTTCATTGAAGACGAACGCCAACAGCGCGCTGGACTCTTCCTGCGTGATGTAATATACCGGCTTTACGCCTGGTTTGATTTCATCCCTCCCGAACAGCGCAGTGTGACGGTGAATCCTGTGCCCGAATGGCTGGCGGATAAAAATGAGGAGGCGACCCTCAGGCAGTCGGACGAACGCAAAGACGAAACGGAAGCCAAGTATGCCGCCATGTTTGAACGGCGCGCCTCCAAGGGCCAATGTTTCAATCAGCCCTATCTCGGGTGCCGCGAATTTTCCTGTTCGTTCAAACTGGTTCATCCTGAAACCGAACCCTCGGAGATTCCGGAAGAACTCCGGGGTGACCGTGAATTAGGCTGGATGCTCTACGACCTGGATTATTCCGATCCGAAAGACATACGGCCCCTCTTCTTTAAACCAATCCTGCGGGACGGCGTCATTGAAGTGCCCGACAATAACGACAAAGAGGAGGTGCGCGGATGATACTTCAGGCGTTAAAAGAATATTACGACAGAAAAGCCGCCGATCCCCAATCGCAAGTGGCACCACCGGGTTTTGAATGGAAGGAAATACCCTATATTGTAGTTCTGGATCCGGCTGGAAACCCGGTTAGCTTGGACTGTTCTTACGAAGGCTCCGGAAAAAACAGGCGTGCCAAAAAACATCTCGTGCCCAAAGCCATAAAAAAAACCAGTGGTATAGCCTCTAATTTGCTTTGGGAGAATCCGGAATATGCATTGGGAGTACCTGTAAAAGGCAAGCCGGACCGCGTTGCGGTTCAACATGATGCCTTCATACAACGGATTGCCGACCTGGGAGATATTTCTGACCAGGGTTTGGATGCGGTAAGATACTTTTTGACACAAACGGAGAAGATGAAAGTAGTACAAACATATGAGGAAACATGGAAGAAACTTCTGGATGAGAGCGCGAATGTTTCTTTTCAATTAGCCGGAGACGCATCACTTGTATGCGAGCGGAAAGCGGTAAGAAGCGCGATTCAGGCGGCCTTGCATCCGAACGATACGGAGCATGGCGTATGTTTGGTGACCGGCGAACCTGATGTCATAGAGCGCCTTCATCCGGCCATCAAAGGGGTTTGGGGCGCCCAGTCCATGGGGGCAAATATTGTCTCCTTTAACCTGGATGCCTTCTGTTCTTTTGGTAAAGACCAAGGGGCAAACGCACCCGTGGGTGAAGAAACGGCCTTCGCCTACACCACCGCCTTGAATCATCTTCTTGACAAAGACTCAAAACAGCGCATGCAAGTAGGTGATGCATCAACAGTATTCTGGTCAGCCCGGCCATCTTTTCTGGAAGATCATCTGATTGACTTTTTCGGCGAACCTCCCAAGGATGACCCAGACAGGAATACACGGGCTGTGGCAGACTTGTTCAATGCGGTCCGAAACGGGACACTGTCTGAGCCTGACCGGGAAACACAATTTTATGTACTTGGGTTGGCACCCAACGCCTCCCGCCTTGCTATCCGGTTTTGGATTAGCGACAGCGTTATTAACATGGCAGGTAAGATTTGCCGCCATTTTGACGATCTTCAACTCGTTCATGGCCCCCGTGACCAAGACGCGCTGCCGCTGTTCCGCCTGTTGGTATCCACAGCCACAGCAGGAAAGTCTGAAAATATACAACCCAATCTTGCCGGAGAAACCATGCGGGCCATATTGCAGGGCCTGCCCTATCCAAAAACATTGTTGCAGGCCGCGATACGCCGTATCCGGGCTGAGCATGATGTCACCTATCCAAGAGCCGCATTGATAAAGGCCTGTATTAACCGTACCGTAAGAACTAGTACACCTACAAAAGAAAGGGAACTTGCCGTGAGTCTTGATGAGTCCAACACAAATATCGGGTACCGGCTGGGGCGGCTTTTCGCCGTTCTGGAAAAAGTGCAACAGGAAGCCAACCCGGGCATCAACGCCACCATCCGCGACCGCTTCTACGGCGCCGCGTCAGGCACGCCCGTTGCGGTTTTCGCGAACCTCATGCGGTTAAAGAATCATCACCTCGCCAAGATGGAAAGCGCGGGACGAAGGGTTCAGTTTGAAAAACTGATAGGCGGCATCATGGAAGGTGTTGGTGATTTCCCGCCGCACCTCTCGCTGGCGGACCAGGGAAGGTTTGCCATCGGCTACTATCATCAAATGCAGGATTTCTATACAAAAAAAAGCGACAAGAGCGAATAACAACAACCTGGAAAGGAATATGAATCATGGATAACGCTATTAAGAACCGGTATGACTTCGTGCTTATTTTCGATGTAAAAGACGGCAATCCAAACGGCGACCCGGATGCAGGCAACCTGCCGCGTATAGACCCTGAAACGGGACACGGCATTGTTACGGATGTGTGCCTGAAACGTAAAGTTCGCAATTATGTTGGAATAACGAAAGGTTTCGAAAGACCTTTTGATATATACATAAAAGAAAAGGCTGTTTTGGGAGATGCGCATTTCAAAGCCTTCAATGAACTCAATATAAGTACAGGACAAGAATCGCGAAAGCCGGTTTCAGCAGAACTCATTGAGATCTTTTCTGAACTCTCCTTGCCTGAAGGCTTGGAGTTTATCGAAGGAGACGATGATAGCGGGGCCGAAATTATTGTTACCGCCACAGCGGACAAGAAGGAAATAGAGTCCTGGTTGAAAGAGGAGAAGCCTTCCAAGGGCATAGTTGCACTCATAAAAGCCGCTTTGAAGGACGCAAAACCGCGCAAACCGTCAGCGAGTGAGACTGATCAGGGACGGCAGAAAATGTGCCAGGACTATTTTGACATACGAACCTTTGGCGCCGTAATGTCCCTTAAATCAGCGCCAAATTGCGGCCAAGTGCGCGGCCCCGTTCAAATGACCTTTGGCAGGTCGGTTGATCCTGTTGTTACTCTGGAATATTCCATTACCCGTATGGCGGTAGCCACGCAGGCGGAAGCGGAAAAACAATGCGGTGACAACCGCACTATGGGCCGCAAGAATACTGTGCCCTACGGCCTGTACGTTTCCCATGGTTTCGTATCCGCCCACTTGGCCACACAGACCGGTTTCAACAAAGGTGACTTGGATATCTTGTGGGATGCGCTGGTAAATATGTTTGAACACGACCGCTCGGCGGCACGGGGTGAAATGAATACCCGCAAACTCATCGTGTTTGAACACAACAGTCCTCTGGGTGTTGCTCCCGCTTACAGCCTGTTTGAAACCGTATCGATAATCCGCAATAATCCGGACGAACCCCCTCGCGCGTATTCGGACTATACCGTCACCATTGACACATCGAAACTTCCGGACGGCATAACGGTCCATGAAAAGCCCTGAGAACATGTATGACGAAGACGACCTGCTGCCCCTTTCCGGGCTTCAACATCTTATGTTCTGTCCGAGGCAGTGGGCGTTGATTCATTTGGAAGGCATCTGGGCGGAAAACCGGCTGACCGCGGAAGGCAGGCATCTGCATGAGCGCGTCCACGAATTGGACAGTGAAACGCGCAACGGCGTGAAAACCGTGCGCGGACTGCTGCTGCGTTCCCTGCGTCTGGGCCTCACAGGTCAGGCCGATGTAGTCGAGTTTACTACGGGGGAGGGAACCGCTGTTCCCTTCCCCGTGGAATATAAGCGGGGACGACCCAAACCCGACCGATGCGATGAGGTGCAGTTATGCGCCCAGGCGCTATGCCTGGAGGAAATGCTCGGCGTTCCCATACCGGGGGGCGCCCTCTTTTATGGACAGCCCCGACGGCGCCATGAGGTGGAGTTTGATGAAACGCTGCGGGGGGAAACGGAAAAACTGGCGGCGGCCATGCATGAAATGTTCAACGTGGGTGTGACGCCGCCCGCGGTTTACGAAAAAAAATGTGATAATTGTTCCCTGTATACCTGGTGTCTACCCAAGAACACCGGGGAATCACAAAAAGTAGCACCGTATATGGACCGGGTGTATGATGATTTGGACTAAACTCAGACTTTCTAATTTTGTCTGAAATAGGTAAGGCACTGGTAAACAAACCACAAAGACTGAGTAAAAAAGGGACTGACGACGAAATAATCATTCATTAACAAAGATATTGGGTATTTTCTGCTACTGGCTATTTCGTGGTCTGTCCCTTTTTTACGTGACGGAATCAGGAAGTTTGAATCTATGAAACACCTGTTGAACACCTTGTATGTCACCACGCAGGGTGCCTACCTTCACCAAGAGGGTGAAACCGTCATGGTGCGCGTGGAGAATGAAGTCAAACTTAAATTGCCCATTCACACCCTGGGCGGCATTGTATGCTTCGGGTTGGTAACGTGCAGCCCTCCGCTTCTGGGACTCTGCGCGGAGCGGGGCGTTACGGTTTCCTTCCTGTCCGAGCACGGCAAGTTCCGCGCGTCCATACACGGCCCCGTGTCGGGCAATGTGCTGCTGCGGCGCGCCCAGTACCGGTACGCCGATTCCATGGAACACAGCGCACGGTTTGCCCGAAACATGGTAATCGCCAAAATGGCCAACTGCAGGACGGTTGCGTTGCGGGCCGCGCGGGAAACAGACCAGACGGAAGTATCGCAACGGCTTCGGGATGCCGCCTCAATTCTGGCCGGCAAGATACGCACGCTGCGCCATCCGGCGCCGCTCAACGTTGTCCGGGGACAGGAAGGCGAGGCGGCCAAATATTATTTTGCCGTTTTTGATGACTTGATATGCGCCCAGAAGGAGGACTTTCAATTTCAAAAGCGCACCCGGCGGCCTCCCCTTAACAAAGTCAATACGCTCCTTTCCTTCGTCTATACCCTGCTTACCCATGATATGCGTTCCGCCCTGGAATCCGTAGGACTTGACCCTGCCGTAGGGTATCTGCACCGGGACCGGCCCGGCCGACCCAGTCTGGCGCTGGATATGATTGAGGAACTCCGCCCTGCCATTGCCGACCGTCTTGTACTTTCACTCATCAACCGTCGACAGGTCCAGCCAAAAGGCTTTATTATCTCGGAAACCGGGGCCGTAACCATGTCTGACGACACGCGCAAGGAAGTGCTTGTCGCCTGGCAAAAACGAAAACAGGAAGAAATTGAACACCCCTTTCTGAAAGAGAAAATACAGATAGGACTACTTCCCCATGTCCAGGCGCTGCTTTTGGCCCGCACCTTGCGCGGTGACCTGGACCAGTACCCTCCCTTTTTCTGGAGATAATCCCCATGATGGTTCTGGTCACCTACGATGTAAATACCGAAACCCAAGAAGGAAGGCGGCGCCTCCGCACTGTCGCCAAAGCCTGCGAAAATGTCGGGCAACGCGTGCAAAATTCCGTTTTTGAATGTCTCGTTGACCCGGCCCAATGGACGCAATTAAAAAATACGCTGGTCGATATCATTGATGAATCACGCGACAGTCTGCGTTTCTATTTTCTCGGCGCCAATTGGAGAAATCGGATTGAGCATGTGGGCACAAAAACCGCTTATGATCCAGAAGGACCTCTCATTTGTTAAAACTCCAGTGCGCGTACCCCAAGCACACATACCTTTTCCGATACGTACGCGCAAACCCCATCTTCTACAAATTCAAGGGTTTACTATAACTTACATCCCATAAACGATCTTAGGGGGTATCTGAATCGGACACCTACGCGAACTACTTGCTTCTTAACCCCAATTAGTAGGAGGATAATCGGTATACAGTCGCGCCCCGCGCGGGGCGCGTGGATTGAAACTGACGCGCCGATGTGCGAGGCGCGGGCCTCAAGCGTCGCGCCCCGCGCGGGGCGCGTGGATTGAAACGCGACGTGGCTGCGCTGCTACAACGATATCGGCGGTCGCGCCCCGCGCGGGGCGCGTGGATTGAAACGCCAAGTCCATATTGCAGGAAGCCAACGCGAGCCTGTCGCGCCCCGCGCGGGGCGCGTGGATTGAAACAACCAGTTCGCCGTCCACGCCGGGTTTAATCCAGTCGCGCCCCGCGCGGGGCGCGTGGATTGAAACCGTCCTTTGCCACGGCAGATAGTTGGCTTTGCGGTCGCGCCCCGCGCGGGGCGCGTGGATTGAAACGCCATGCGCGCGGCGTTGTCGACCATCTCCAGCGCGTCGCGCCCCGCGCGGGGCGCGTGGATTGAAACGGCGCGTCCTCGGCGTCGCCGCCCGATTCCACGTGTCGCGCCCCGCGCGGGGCGCGTGGATTGAAACCAGTTCCTCGGTGGGTATACCTTCGTGGCGGCGGTCGCGCCCCGCGCGGGGCGCGTGGATTGAAACACGAGAGATGAAATAATAGCATTTTATGAGGGTGTCGCGCCCCGCGCGGGGCGCGTGGATTGAAACGTTTTGCAAGTACTAATTCTGTCACCAGTGGTGTGTCGCGCCCCGCGCGGGGCGCGTGGATTGAAACCGCTCTCAGTCCCGCGTCCGGCTCACGCACGTAGGTCGCGCCCCGCGCGGGGCGCGTGGATTGAAACCACGCTTGCCGATTATGCGCAGGCGGTGCATCGGCGTCGCGCCCCGCGCGGGGCGCGTGGATTGAAACCGCGCTGGTCAGGCGCTGGTTTTTGTGGCGGACCGTCGCGCCCCGTGCAGATTGAATTCCGGAACACGTTTCCCAATTATTCACGAAGCCATGAATGTTATTCCCATTCCCGAAAGTGCAATTGGGAACATGTCCCGAACGGTACTAACTTGAATCATTAGCAAGCCGTAAATCGTGGTATACAATGAAGTAAAGGAGATACAGTTCGCCATGAGGCTATACCTTCCCTGTAAGCAGTAATAATGTCAACGCGGCATCCGTGCCGGATTGAAAGCGGCGAGGACGCCGCTTCTACATTCATCAATTACATCTGGAAATGGGGACAGCGCCAAGTTATCCGCCGGGGCGGGTTTGTTCCGCTCTCGTGTAATAGTCCCTTCTTCGTGGGCTTAAATTAGGCCATTCGAAGCTATCCCCGGAATTCGTTATGGACGGAAACCGAGCGCAAGACTCAGCCACAGGTTTGGACGAATGTAATTCCGGAATGTATTCCTGTGGTTTGCCGCTCTGGGGAGCGGCGTTCCCAGGTGGTTCCTACTCATGACTATTCTAGTCACCAGGACTTCGTTAAGTGTCCGTGTCCATCCTTCGATCGGGATTATATCCGTCAGCGCCCGGGTTATCTATAAACGAAGGGATTGTTATTTTTTTTGTGTCCAAGTATAATGAATAAAGTATGATTCTCGGCGTCTAATAAGCGTTGTACGTGAGAGTGGAAATAACCCTGGAACAAGATAAGGAAGACAGATATGAATCACCGATTGGTATTTTTTGTCAGCGTGGCGATGGCCGGATGTGTGGCGGTGTCCCTGAGCGGATGCGAGACCTATGGTGAGGCGGCGGGCCTGGGCGCGGGCCTGGGCGCGGTGGCGGGCGGCATCATCGGGCACCAGAGCGGGCACGCGGTGGAAGGCGCCCTTATCGGGGCGG
This sequence comes from Candidatus Hydrogenedentota bacterium, assembly GCA_012730105.1. Taxonomy (GTDB): domain Bacteria; phylum Hydrogenedentota; class Hydrogenedentia; order Hydrogenedentales; family CAITNO01; genus JAAYBJ01. The sequence goes on along the minus strand of JAAYBJ010000282.1, from coordinate 5,075 downwards.
CGGTGGGCGGCGCCACGGGGTTGATCGCCCACGACATCAAGGCACGCAAGGAGCGGACCCGTGAACAGACGGTAGTCGCCTATAATTATGCGCCTTCCCAGGGTGAAATGTTGACCCTGGAGCGGAGCGAAGTGCTTCCGGGCACGGTGCGCCCGGGCGAAGTGGCCGAAGCGAGCGTGCAGTACGCGCTGCTGGGGGCCGGTTCCGGGATCGAGGTGAGCGAGCAGCGTTCACTGCTGCGAAACGGGCAGCTGATCGCGGACGTGTCCACCCACAGTTTTAACCGCGATGACGGCACATGGGTCAGTTCGCAGCCGTTCCGGGTGCCGACCAACCTGCAGCCGGGTTCGTATACCATTGTCACCTCGGTGCGCACGTCGCGTTCGGCCATCAGCAGCCAGGCGGCGTTTAACGTGCTTTGATCTTTTAGCATTCCGGAAAAACAAAGCGTCCGGCAGCCTGTTTTCGGGGTTGCCGGACGTTGTTTTTAGGGTCAGGCAGCATCTACCGGCAAGCGCGTGAAAGCGGCGGCATGACTGCCGCACGCCAAAGAATCCCGGCAGGGATTCAGGCTATTAGCCGGTGGTCGAGCGAAGCGACACCACCGGACCGCCCCCCCCCCACCGTCAGAACCATCCCGGCAGGGATGGAGGAAACGTGCTTCCGGCCCCCTTGCCCGGGTTGAAAGCGGCGGGGCCGCCGCCTCTACATTCATCCTAAAAACGGCAGTTGAATTCAGAAGCGGTTTTCAAACCAAAGGACTTAAGGGACATAAACGACCAAAAGGGCAGTAACACGTTCTCCCAGCTGGTGCGTCCTTTCGGTCCTTCTTTTAAGAGGGTTTCCCGGCGTTAACAGCTGTTTTTAGGTTCATTAATTAGGTCGGGAAGCGGGGCTACTACCGGCTTGCCCGCCGGGACGGAATTCTTCTACGGCGTGTCGGGGGCGGGGCCGGCCTTGGTGAGGATAAGGGCCAGGCAGACCAGAAAGAGGAACAGGGTGTAAATGAGGATATTTTCCCAGAGTGGGAAGGAATAGATGGTATTCATCGCCTCGGACCAGGAGCTGCCGATGGAGGTGCCCGCTTCCCGTGCGGCCACCTTCATGTCGGCGTAGACGTATTCCCACTTGATGAGGAAATAGGAGGCGACCGTCAGGATGGTCAGCCAGAAACCGTAGAGGGGCACGAAGGGCCGGTGATCAAACTGGCTGTCCCGGCTGAAAAAGCGGTCTTTGAGCAGCAGCAGGCCGTGCAGCACAATCCCAAGAATAAACGCGGCGGCGGCGAATATGGCGACCTTTTCATGGATATGGGTAACCCGGAGTGTCGGGCCGAGCGGTGTTTTCACGTCCGGGAAAATGCCGACCAGCCCGATGTTCAGGCAGCCCAGAAGCAACAGGGCCGCCCCCACCCTGGCGCCCCATTTGGAAACAAAGACAAAATGACGATAAATATAGAGGACCAGAGGCATGCCGGCCACGCTCCAGAACAGCATGGCCATGGAAAAAAGCCACCACCAGACCGGGCTGTGCTTTTCCTCATAACTGCCCAGAAAACTGAAGGTATGGGTCATGATGGAATACTTGTTTTCCGCGGGATACCCCAGCCACGCGGCAAAAATCAGTCCCCAGAAGATAAAACAGAGGGCGGCAAGATAGCGGTACAGTATCCGGGCGCTGAATTGCCCTTTGAGGCATTGAAAGATGACAGCCATAACTTTCCTTTCCAACAGGGGAAATGGTCGAGGGTTACGTGGTAAGCGCCCTGTATTATAAAACCCATGCCTTTGCGGGCGCAACCTTGGGTGTGACGCTGCCCAAAAACCAGATAGCAATATTATACTAGATCAAAATATCATTGTATTTTCTTGAAAATGTGGGCCGAAAATTGATCGAATTTAAAAAATAAAATCGTGGAAATGTGACACAACACCTTGACAGATTTCTGCTGGATATCCCTTATCCTGTTCTTAAATAACGAGTTAGAAATACGAGAAATGCCTGGGTGCGATGTTCAGCGTCAGGAGTCCGGATACCTCCGATCCGCCCGGGCATGGTTCCGTGAAACTTTCGTGGAAACCAAGGTATACGATAACTAAGGTCTGGCGGGTATTCGTAGTACCGACAGGCCAAAACGAAATGCGAGTTGCGTGGTATGAACTACTATGTGACAGACAAGACGTGTTTAAGCGGTAAACAAAGATGCGGCCGACACCAGGCGCAGGGGTGCCGCCGGGCAGTGTTCCCGGTGATGAAACGCGCGTGGGGCGGTTGTAGGCCTCATCGGGGAGATACGATGTTTGAAGAACGGCAAAGCCTGGTTCCGGTCTTTGGCTTGCTCGTAAGCATTACGGTTTTTGTTGCGCTGACCGCGTCCGCTGTGGCAGAATCTATGGCAGTGCCCCCGGAAGCGGTGGATGAGCAGAAGATTTTCTGGGGTACGGCAAGCAAGTTTGAGAAGCCCGGTTCCGTGGACTATTTTGCCTTGGTCTCTGCGACGGAAGAGTATAAGGCAGCCCAAAAGGCGGAAAAGGACTCGGCCCGGTACTGGATTCACATCAACAAGGCCAATGAGATGGCCGTAAAGGCCATCGGCGATGTGGGTAGCGAAACGGACTATGATCTGATAGTCTGGAAAGGCTACTTGGAGGGTTTGAATCCCCCCATCGCGACAGATGATATTACCGGCCTGGCGCTGGCCAAAATAGCCAACTAGGAATCTTTTTCATCGCATGACACCAAGACGCATTTTGCCCACGCGGTACTTTCCGCCAGGGACGATAGCGAGGATGGGCTGTATGGTCCTCCTTTTTTCAGCCTTGGGCGCCGGTTACGCCTCCACAATGGCCGGTGCGGCTGATGCATGGGCGATGCCGGAGGGGCAGGGTCCTGCGGGTTCGGTCCACGCCTCCGCGCCCGCCAGCGCTTCCCGGGAACTGGCCGCAGCAAAGCGCATGATGAAGGCCGGCGAGTACTCGCTGGCGATTCCCCGTTTCACCCAGCTGATGAACAAGTATCCCGGCGCCGAAGCGGCGATAGAATCATGCTATCACCTGGGCGAGGCCTACTATAATGTGGGCGCCTATTCGGACGCGCTGCGCTACCTGGATCAATACCTGAGCCTGGCGCCGGAAGGCGAGTACGTGGAGAACGGGCGCGCCCTGGTCGCCCGGTTGACGAATACGGCCGTTCAGGCCCCCCTGACAGAGCAGGAAGCGCAGATAGCCGCCCTGGAAGCGGCCATCGCGGCGGAGCCGGAAAACATGGCGCCACGCCTGGAACTGGCGGAATTGCTCTGGTCCCTCGGCCATTACGCCGAGGCGGGCGCAGTATACACCGAACTGTTGCAGCGCTGGCCGCGCCTGGAAACGGACGTGGTGGTGCGCCAGCGGGTGGAACGCGACGCCCAGGGCAATCTCGTGGTGTTGACGCCCGAAGAAGTGGAGCGCCACTATCGTGAGGCTGAGCCGCTTAAAATATATAATGTGTCCTCCTTCAGAAGCGGGCGTTTTGAAACCTGGCCCGCCACCGCGTCGGAGCGGTATTACAATGTGACCGGCCAGGCGGTAAACCAAAGCGAACAGCCCCTGAGCAACGCCAGCGTCACCATCACCATTTATGGCCTGGGACAGATGGTTTTTGACACGAAGACCGTTTCGCTGGGCGCGATGCGCCCGGGCGAAGTGCGCGCTTTCAGCGCGCAATTCAGCGTCTTTGACAATATATATAACATTTCCCGCCACGAATGCGTTGGAACATTTCAGCGCTGAAACGAATACCCTTTTTAATGACTAAACCAACATGGTACATACTGCCGATGCTGCTGGCCTGTATTTCCGGGGTCTATGCCCAGGAACAGCAACAGGTTAACGTGACCGTCAAGATTATTGAATTCCAAACCTCCGCCGGAAAAGAATTCGGACTGAGCACCTATTTCAGGCACCGCGTCGACCCGCGCCCCTACGGCATTGTTTCGACGGGGCGGGGCATCATCACTGCCGCGTCCACCGCGTTTCCCAATACGTCCACAGGCGGCATTACGGTCTTCCTGGACCGCCTGAGCACCTATTACGGGGATTTCGAGGTGGTGTTGCAGGCCCTTGTGGACCAGAACCGGGCGTTTATCCTGTCACAGCCTAAGGTCATGGTGCCTGTCGGGTCCGCCACGCCCACGGTAATCAAGACCACGGAAGACGTGTCGTACGAGAATACCGTGGTGGTCGGCGCCACCACCACGCAAACGACCGCGTTCCGCGCCACCGGTGTCACCCTGACGGTCAGCGCGTTGCAGGTAGTGGACGATGACGGCGATCCAACGACCCAGGACGATGTATACATTCAATTGAAGTTGATCGCGGAGATCAATGAAGAAGGAGAGCGCATTACGGTTGCGCTGGACGACCGCACCAGTACCGGTACGATATTTACCCAGACCTCCAACGCCATCACGGTGCCTGAGTTTATTTCACGCAGCATTGACACCACGGTGTGGGTGCGCCAGGACCAGGTGCTGATTTTGGGCGGTCTTTATCGAAACACGAAAAACAAGAACGTGGCCACACTTCCCTGGCTGACACAGGGTGAAAACATCATCAATAATGTAGTGGAGTGGATTTCGCCGTTGAGTGAAACTCCCGAAGCCCCCCTGGCCTCCTCGCTGGGCAATCGCGCTGAAAAGGAATCCCGTCGCGAACTCGTGTTTATGGTAAAGGCGGATCTCTGGCGCAAAGCCTACACGGTCTCCCAGGGCGAGGAATTCTACCTGGAAGAAACGCTTGAAGGAGAGAGCGAGGGAGAAGAAGAAATTATACGGCCCAAGCGACCGGACCGGCTATTTGGAAACATCATCGATTCCTTGGGCGGCGGCAGCGAAGGCATTGAAAACAGCCTGGGAGGGCAAGATTGATGATTACACGCCACCATCTTGCCTGCCTGTTGCTCATCACGGGGATGGGGTTTCTTTCGCTTCTGGCGGCTGCGAGGGCGGAAGATCCCGCGCCAGCCCCGGCCGAAGCTGCGCCAGCTGCGGAAGCCGCGCCTCCAGCGGAAGCCGCGCCTCCAGCGGAAGCCGCGCC